>NZ_JBEXCY010000003.1:33357-169298 GCF_040605515.1 Dactylosporangium sp. NPDC005572
CCCCTCGGCCCGCCCTCATTCCCCGCCGCCCCTCGGCCCGCCCTCATTCCCCGCCGCTCCTCGGCATGTAGGCACAGCCGCCCATCACCGCCCTCGTCCCGTCCGCGCCGATCCCACGTCATCTCGCCGCCGTCCGTCAGAATGTGGACAAAGTGCCCACCACGGCGCCCATTCGGCGGGCGCTCCCCGACCGCGGGCTCGACGCCACCCGAGCCGCCCTCGGCTTGCACTCACCAAGTGGACAAAGCGCCCATCGCCGTTCCCGTCCGCCTTGCGCCCACCCACCGGCCCGCCTCGGCTTGTGGGCGCGGCCGCTTCCAATGCCGCGCTCGCCCCACCCCGCCGTCAGCCCATCGCCACGCCCCGAGCCGCAGGTGCTCCGTGACCGACAGATCCGAAATATCCGTTACGCGGCCAGCCGGCGGCGGGCGGAGCGGGCGGCAGCGCGCCCTCGACTCTCCCGCCCTCGGGGCGTCCGTCGAATCGCTCATGATCGAGGGAAACTTGTGGTTGTTATGGCGGCCAGATGTTTCCCTTGATCATGGAAGGCTGGCACCGGGTTGGTCATCGGTGGCTGTAACAGGGTTTGTTACATCGTGGTGACGACCTGGGTGGGTGGGCCTGTTTGCGGCGGCCCGCGCGGTAACAGTTAGGTATGTTTACCAAATGATCGTGGACCTTGCGGAGCTGGACACCGCTGCGCGGATCGCGGCCGAGGCGCTTGATCTTGACGGTGACTCGGGCGAGGCGCGGCTGCTTGTGCGGCGGCTCGCTGACGGGCCGGGCGGGCGGATCGGGTTTCGGTTCGTGGACGGCCGCGGGGACGGGGTCGTCTTCGGGTCCGTCAGCGATCGGGATCCGCGGCTCGGCTACGTCGAGCTGCTTGCCGTGCGAGAAAGCGCGCGGCGGCGGGGCGTCGGGAGTCAGCTGCTGGCCGCGGCCGAGGACCGGCTGCGCGGGCTCGGGTGTGAGCGGGTTCGGCTCGGGGGGAACCCGCCGTGTTACGCCTGGCCGGGGATCGACGTGCGGTACACCGCGGCGGTCTGTCTTGCCAACAAGAGCGGGTACGGCCTTGAGGACACCGCCTGGAACATGACCGCCGACCTGCACCGCAGCAGCGACGACGCCGAGCGGGACGAGAACCGGCTCGCCGGGGCCGGGGTGAAGGTCATGGAGGCGCCGCCGGAGACCAGCGAGTGGGTGCGTTCCATCTGGGGCGACGGGTGGGCCTGGGAGGTCGGGCAGTCGATCGGGCGGGACGGCGCCGGGTGTTACGTGGCCGTGCGGGACGGGGAGATCCTCGGCTTCGCGGCGTACGGCGCGAACCGGCCCAGCTGGTTCGGGCCGATGGGCACGGCGCCGGCCGCGGAAGGGCTCGGGGTCGGGCGGGTGCTGCTGCGGCGCTGCCTCGCCGACCAGCGGGCGAACCGGCACGACACCGCGCAGATCGGCTGGGCCGGGCCGGTCGCGTTCTACTCCAAGGCCGTCGGCGCGCGCATCGAGCGCATCTTCTGGATCTACGGCAAGGCGCTGTAGCGGTGCACGATGGCCGCGTTCGCCGCCGTCGTGCAGGCCACTTCACCGTATGAGGACGCGGCAAAACACGCATAAGGTCGAGCCATGAGCGCTGCTGTACCGGTCATCGACGGACACAACGACCTTCCATGGCGCCTGCGCGTGCGCGACCCGCACGACCGGCTCGACATCGGGACGGATCTGAGCGGGCACAAGCTCCACACCGACCTGCCGCGGCTGCGCAAAGGCGGGGTGGGTGCGCAGTTCTGGTCCGTGTACGTGCCGGTCGACCGGCCGGAGGCGACCGCCGCGGTACAGGTGCTGGAACAGATCGACCTTGTTCGACGGCTGGCCGAGCGCCACCCCGGCGACCTGGCCCTGGCCACGAGCGCCGACGACATCGTGCGCATCGCCGCCTCGGGGCGCATCGCGTCCCTGCTCGGCGCCGAGGGTGGTCACTGTCTGGACAATTCCCTGGGTGTACTGCGGGCGCTGCACCGCCTCGGCGTGCGGTACCTGACGCTGACCCACTCGCGGAACACCACGTGGGCGGACAGCGCGACCGACGAGCCGGCAGTCGGCGGCCTGTCGCCGTTCGGGCACGAGGTGGTACGCGAGATGAACCGGCTCGGCATGCTGGTCGACCTGTCGCACGTCGCCCCGGCCACGATGCACGCCGCGCTGGACACGTCGACCGCCCCGGCGTTCTTCTCGCACTCGTCCGCCCGGGCCCTGTGCGACCACCCGCGCAACGTCCCCGACGACGTCCTGGCCCGCGTGCGCGACACCGGCGGCGTCGTCATGGTGACCTTCGTGCCGTTCTTCCTGAACGAGGCGTGCCGGCAGTGGGGCGACGAGCTGTACCGCGTCGAGGACGCCATCACGTCCCCGTGGGACACCGCGGACTTCGAGCGGGAACGAACCGCGTGGATCGCGGCCAACCCGTGCCCTCCATCGACCATCAGCGATGTGGCCGACCACGTCGAGCACGTCCGCTCGGTGGCGGGCCTCGGAGCGGTCGGCCTGGGCGGGGATTTCGACGGTACCGAGGTGCTGCCCGACGGCCTGCACGACGTGAGCACGTACCCGGCCCTGTTCGAGGAGCTGAGCTCCCGCGGCTGGTCCGAGCGCGAGCTGCGCGCGCTCGGCTGGGACAACACACTGCGCGTCCTGCGCGAAACCTGCGGCTAGCGCCCCACGCATGTGTCGTCCCGCGGCCTACAGAACGCGAAGCGGGCCGGGCACCTTGCGGTGCCCGGCCCGTTCACGTGAGCTCGGACTCAGAAGTCCATGTCGCCGCCGCCGGGGGCGCCGGCCGGGGCCTTCTCCTTCTCCGGCTTGTCCGCCACCACGGCCTCCGTGGTGAGGAACAGGGCCGCGATCGACGCGGCGTTCTGCAGCGCGGAGCGGGTCACCTTGGCCGGGTCGATGATGCCCTCGGCCAGCAGGTTGACGTAGTCGCCCGTCGCGGCGTTGAGGCCGTGACCGGCCTCCAGGTTGCGCACGCGCTCGACGACGACGCCGCCCTCGAGGCCCGCGTTGACCGCGATCTGACGCAGCGGGGCGTCGAGCGCGACCTTCACGATCTGCGCACCGGTCGCCTCGTCGCCGACCAGGTCGAGCTTGTCGAACGCCGTCTTGCCGGCCTGGACCAGCGCGACGCCACCACCCGGGACGATGCCCTCCTCGACGGCCGCCTTCGCGTTGCGAACGGCGTCCTCGATGCGGTGCTTGCGCTCCTTGAGCTCGACCTCGGTCGCGGCGCCGACCTTGATGACCGCAACGCCGCCGGCCAGCTTGGCCAGGCGCTCCTGCAGCTTCTCGCGGTCGTAGTCGCTGTCGCTCTTCTCGATCTCGGCACGGATCTGCGCGACGCGGCCGTTGATGGCCTCGGCGTCGCCCGAGCCGTCGACGATCGTGGTCTCGTCCTTGGTCACGACGACCTTGCGGGCGCGACCGAGCAGGCCGAGGTCGGCGTTCTCCAGCTTGAGGCCGACGGTCTCGCTGATGACCTGACCACCGGTCAGGATCGCGATGTCGGTCAGCATCGCCTTGCGGCGGTCACCGAAGCCGGGGGCCTTGACGGCGACCGACTTGAAGGTGCCGCGGATCTTGTTCACCACGAGGGTCGCCAGGGCCTCGGCCTCGACGTCCTCGGAGATGATCGCGAGCGGCTTGCCCGACTGCATGACCTTCTCCAGCACCGGGAGGAGGTCCTTCACCGCGGAGATCTTCGACTCGACGATGAGGATGTAGGGGTCGTCGAGGACGGCCTCCATCCGCTCGGTGTCGGTCACGAAGTACGGCGAGATGTAGCCCTTGTCGAAGCGCATGCCCTCGGTGAGCTCCAGCTCGAGCCCGAAGGTGTTGCTCTCCTCGACGGTGATGACGCCTTCCTTGCCGACCTTGTCCATCGCCTCGGCGATGATCTCGCCGACCGTGGAGTCACCGGCGGAGATCGAGGCGGTGGAGGCGATCTGCTCCTTGGTCTCGACGTCCTTGGCCAGGTTGGCGAGCTCGTCGGCGACGGACGCGACCGCCGCCTCGATGCCGCGCTTCAGGGCCATCGGGTTGGCGCCGGCCGCGACGTTGCGCAGGCCTTCGCGCACGAGCGCCTGGGCCAGGACGGTCGCCGTCGTCGTGCCGTCACCGGCAACGTCGTCGGTCTTCTTGGCGACCTCCTTGACCAGCTCGGCGCCGATCTTCTCGTACGGGTCCTCGAGCTCGATCTCCTTGGCGATGCTCACACCATCGTTGGTGATGGTGGGGGCGCCCCACTTCTTCTCGAGGACGACGTTGCGGCCCTTCGGGCCCAGCGTCACCTTGACGGCGTCGGCGAGGGTGTTCATGCCCCGCTCAAGACCGCGGCGCGCTTCCTCGTCGAACGCGATAATCTTGGCCATTCGGCGTTGTCCTCCTGGACATCCACGATTCGCCTGCGACCCGCGTGGGGCCGGCGGCTCACCGCCTGCTTTCGCACCTTCGGGGATCCACCGGATCCTCGTTGGTCGGGCCGGAATAGCCCGCGACGACCAGCCTCTCGGTGTTTGCACACCGGAGGACTGCACCGCCCCGACCGTTGGCACTCACCAGTTGGGAGTGCCAACACCTTGTTTAGCACTCTGCCCGGTCGAGTGCAAGCAAAGCCCGGGTGACGCCCGAGGTGGACGACCACGCAGCGCAACGACGGGTTGATCACGGAGCGCAACCGCCGCGGGGGCCCCGCAGGGCCCGGCGGCGCCGGCAAGCCCGAAGAAGTGACCAAGCCGTTAATTCGGACGAATGGCTTCGCATCCCGCGAATCGTCCGGAAAAAGACGCAGGGCACCGATCCTCATCAATGAGGACGGTGCCCCGGCGGGGTTTCTGCGGACGTTTCGTCAGGCGAGGAGCCGGACCCCCTCTGCCTGAGGGCCCTTCTGGCCCTGCGCGATCTCGAACTCGACGCGCTGTCCGTCTTCCAGCGACTTGTAGCCGTCCATCTGGATCGCGGAGAAGTGGACGAACACGTCCTGTCCCCCGTCGACCGCGATGAAGCCGTAGCCCTTCTCGCTGTTGAACCACTTGACGGTGCCCTGTGCCACGGTGCACTTCCTCTACTTCGGTCCTTCTGCGTCACTCGGCTGGCTGTGGGGACCAGCCGGCGGGTCTTCGACCCACGACGCCGGGTCCGGGGGTGGCACCGGCGAAGGAACGACGACCGAAACGCACGGTACACGAGCTAAGGCAGCCCTCGACAGGCCCAAATCGGACAGCAAGGTCACGAATCAAGCAGGTGGAAAAGGTCGCCGAGCATGCCTTCTCGGCGACCTTTCTTTGCCGAGTCAAGCATCGCCCGGCGACTACGTGTAGGTAACTAGACGTGGCGGCGGGACTGGACGACCCGGAAGCGGTTGGCCACGTACGCACCGTCCGTGAGCGCCGCATTGGCCGCCGGATTGGCACCGCTGGCGTGGAAGTCGGAAAACGCCGCCGACTGGTTCACGAAGACCCCGCCGGTCAAGTTGACTGACAAATGCACGCCTGCGTCCAGCGCCGCCTCTTCCATCTCGTCGAGCACATCCGGCGATGTGGAATAGACCGAGGCGGTCAATGCGCCCTTCCGTCCGACGGTGTCGGTGAAGATCCGCAAACTGCCCGCAGTGGAATCGGTGGCGACAACGAACGAAATTGGGCCGAACCACTCGGTGCCATACGTCTCGGCATCGTCCGCACCGAGTTTCCGGATGAGTGGCGTGCGGACGGTGGCGCCTTCGTACGCCGGATGCGAAACGTCTGAGGATTCGAGCACCGACTCACCAACGTGAGACGCTTTCTCGATTCGGGAGAGAACGTTGTCGTTCACGATCGCGCCGGTGAGTTCGACGCCGCGCGCCGGGTCGGCGGTGAGCTTCCCGACCGCGTCCGCGATGCCGGCCGCGACGTCGTCGAGGCTCTTGTGCCCCTCGTCGGAGGCGATGCCGGCCAACGGGACGAGGATGTTCTGCGGCGTCGTGCACATCTGCCCGGAGTACAACACCAATGAGAATCCGATGTTGCGGCACATCCCGGCGAAATCGTCGGTGGAGTCCACCACGATGGTGTTGACGCCGGCCTTCTCCGTGTAGACGGCGGCCTGCCGCGCGTTGCCCTCGAGCCAGTCGCCGAACTCGGTCGAGCCGGTGAAGTCGATGATGCGCACCTCGGGGCGCAGGGCGAGCGTCTTGGCCAGGCCCTCGCCGGGCGCCTCGGCGGCGAGCACGACCAGGTTGGGGTCGAAGCCGGCCTCGGCGAGCACCTCGCGGGCGATCTTCACGGTGATGGCGAGCGGCAGCACCGCGCGCGGGTGCGGCTTGACGACGACGGGGTTGCCCGTCACCAGCGAGGCGAAGAAGCCCGGGTACGAGTTCCAGGTCGGGAACGTGTTGCAGCCGATGACGAGGGCGATGCCCCGCGGTACGACATGGAAGGTCTTGCTCATGTGCAGCGTCTGACCCTTGCCGGCGGGCTTCTCCCAGTCGGCGGTGGCGGGCGTGCGGGTCATCTCACGGTAGGCGTAGGCGATGGCCTCCAGCGCCCGGTCGAACGCGTGCGGGGCGCCGGCCTGGAAGGCCATGACGAAGGCCTGGCCGGTCGTGGCGTGCACCGCGTTGGCCAACTCGAACGAGGCGGCGTGCAGGCGGGTCAGGATCTCCAGGCAGACGCCGGTGCGGGCCTGCGGGCCGGCCGCGCGCCAGGCGGGCCGGGCCGCGGTCATCGCGTCGAGGAACGAGGGGTCGAGGTGCGGGTAGCGCACGTCGAGGGCGATGCCGAACGGCGACGTCTCGGTCGCGACCCAGTCGGTCACGCCGGGCTGGTCCTTCAGGGGGAAGTCGGCGCCGAGGTAGGCCCGGAAGGCCGCCTCGCCGTCGGCCGCGGCGGTCTCGCCGTAGACGCGGGGACTGGGTGACTCAGGGAACGCGGACCAGTACGACCGCTCGGCGATCGCGGTCAGCGCCCGCTCCAGCGTGTCGGTGTGCTTGGTGAACATGGGGTGTGAGTTCTCCATGCCGCCATCCTGCCACCGGAAGAGCGCCGATCTTGCGGTTGTGTCGAGCTTCAGCGACTGGAGGCGGCACCGCCCGGCACAACCACAAGATCGGCTATTTCCGCACCGCCTCCGTGCCCGCGGGGGCGGCGGGAGTCAGTTCGCGCATCGAGCGCAAGGGTGACACGAGAATGGGGACCACGGCGACCAGCGCGCCGACCGAGGCGACCCAGAGCGCCTCGTGGACGCCGATCGCCGAGGCGAGCGCGCCGCCGGCCAGGGCACCGAGCGGGAGCGTGCCCCAGACGATGAACCGCATCGTCGCGTTCATCCGGCCGAGGAGCGCGTCGGGGGTGATGCCCTGGCGGAAGCTCACCTGGTTGACGTTGTAGACGATCACCCCGATGCCGAAGAGGGCGCTGCCGGCCGCGGCGAGCCAGAGCCGCCAGCCCGGCGCCGCCAGCGGGACGAGCAGGCCGCCGAGGTCGCCGACCAGGATGCCGAGCCAGATCGCCGGCCCCGCCCCGACCAGCTGGGTGATCGGGCGGACGAGGAACGCGCCCGCGAGCGCGCCGAGGCCGCCGACCGTGAAGAACAGGCCGATGAGGGCCGGCGACAGCGCCAGCTCGCGGGCCAGGAACATGACCAGCGTGGCCTGGACGATGGCGCCGAAGAAGTTGGCGGTACCGGTACAGGCCGCGATGGCCCGCAGCAGCCGGTTGCCGACGACGAACCGCAACCCCTCCAGGATCTCGCGGCCGAGATGCGCGTCGGGATGCCGCTCGGGCCGCTCCTCGATCCGGCGGATCCGGCCCAGGAAGAGGGCCGAGACCAGGTAGCTCACCCCGTCGACCAGCATCGCGACGGGCCCGCCGACCGCTTTGACGAGCAGACCGGCCACGGTCGGGCCGCCGATCTGCGCGGTCGAGCGCACGAGCTCGAGCCGCGAGTTGCCCTCGACCAGGTGCTCCTTGCCCACCAGGAAGGGCAGGTAGCTCTGGTACGACACGTCGAAGAAGACCGTGCAGACGCCGGCGAGCAGGCCCACAAGGTACAGCTGGGGCATCGAAAGGACATCGAGCCACCACGCGACCGGGACCGAGACCAGCAGCACCGCCCGCAGCAGGTCGGCAATGACCATCGCGCCGCGCCGCCGCACCCGGTCGACCAGGGCGCCCGCCGGCAGGCCCACGAGCAGGAACGCCGCGGTCTCGGCGGCGGTGAGGATGCCGACCTCCAGCGGCGAGGCCTGCAGGTTGAGCACCGCGACGAGCGGCAGCGCCAGCACGCTCACCTGGGTGCCGACCTGACTGATCGTGTCGGCGGTGAACAGCTGACGGAAATCATGGTCGCGCAGCAGTCCGACCCTCACGAGCCCACTGTCAGCGACTGATTGGGAAAAGTCAATCGGTAGGATTACGCCGTGGGCAGACAACTACGGCCGGCCACCGAGGCCGAGGCCAAGGCGCTCGCGTCATCGACGCGGCTGCGCATCATCCGGGTCTGCCTGGACCGCGCCCTGACCAACAAGGAGATCGCGCTGCGGCTCGAGCTCAACCCGGCCACCGCGCTCCACCACGTGCGCACGCTGGTCGCGACCGGGTTCCTGGAGCCGCAGGAGGAGCGGCGCGGGCCGCGCGGCTCGCGGGAGGTGCCCTACCTGTCGACGAACAAGTCCTGGGACCTCGACGTCGGGCGGGGGCACCAGGCGGTACTGGAGGCGTTCCAGGAGGAGCTGGCGATCGCCGAGCAGCCGGCGCACTTCGCCCGGCTGGGCCTGCGGCTCACCGACGAGGAGTGGGAGGAGCTGCAGGACCGGTTCGCCGAGCTGCTCGACGAGTACGCGGCCCGGGACCGTCGTGGCCCGGGCCGGCCGTACTCGATCTTCCTGGCGCTCTACGAGGACCGGTCACGCGATTGAGCCCTGCCAGTTCGCCCACCGTTCGCGGACCTGGAAGCCCATCGCCTCGTTGATCGCGATCATGTGCGCGTTGACCTCGGCGTTGAACGTGTCGATCACGCGGACGGTCGGCACCGCTTCGCGGAGAAAACGAAGGTTCTCGATCTTCGACACCACGCCGAGCCGATGACCACGGTGCTGCGGGTGCACCAGCGTGATCTGCTGCCAGGCGTGCCAGTCGACGGTCTTCTGCATCCGGATCCCGCTCCAGGCGACGAGCCGGCCGCTCGCGTCGTGCAGCACGCCGGTGTTGTACGTGTGCTTGCCGTGCTGTGACCGAACCTCGTCCTTCTGCCGGAGCCGGTCGGCGTCGATCTGCTCGGGCTCGTAGTCGAGCTCGCCCATCGGCGCCTCGTCGATGAACGAGCTGTCGAGCGCGGCCGCGTCCTCCAGCAGCTCGTCGGGCGTGCGATTGCCCCAGCGCACCACCGAGTAGCCGGCGGCCCGGGCCAGGCCCTCGGCGTGCAGCCGGTCGAGCAGGGCATCGTCCACGGTCGACAGGTCGAGGCGACGGCGGACATCGGTCAGCTTCGACTCCAGGCCGAGCGCGTGGGCGAAGCCCTCCACGTGGAAGGTGCTGAAGCCGAGGGCCGAGCGGCGGCCCTGGTCGCGGGCGAACGCCGCCGCGTGCGCGTAGAGCGCCCGGCCGACGCCCCTGCGCCGAGCCGCGGGCACGACGGAGACGTCGATCATCGCCTTGTCGAGGTTGTCCCAGAGTGGCAGGTCGACCATCGCCGTGCCGACGGGCCCGCCGTCGCGGCGGCCGAGGAAGGTGTGCCGCGCCATGCCGGGCATCGGCACCAAGAGATGCTGGTCGTGCTCGTAGCGACAGTTGGGCGGGAACTCGGGATAGTCCGCGAGCATCGCCTCGTTGCCCACCTGGAACGCCGCGTCGACGGCCGCCGGATCATCGGCGCGCACCTCGACGATCTCGAGCGTGGAGAGGTCCTGGGTCATGCGGCCAGCCTGACCGACGGGCCCATCGACCGGCAACGAATTTTCCCGCGGATGGCACCTGACCCCGGAAATGGTCGAGAGGACGCTCGCCAACACCTCCGGTGTTGTGGTCGCGGACTTCGGGGCCAGAGCCCCGGGTCTCGCGGCGACACGTCCTCCCGCACCGAGCATCCTGGACCCCGCGACAAAGGGCGTCAAGTCCCTCGCACAGCGGACCGCGCGAGTGCGGTCACGCTGCGTTGCGGCCGGATCCTCCAATCGGACGAGTGCGTCCTCGTCCAAGCGTGGAAGCGCTCTCTCTCCGTGAACGGACAGTAGCGAAATCACCCCTGGGCGGGCGGAAAAATCATCCCAGCAGCCCGGCCTCGCGGGCCGACTTCAGCGAGGGCTTGACGCGGTGCGTGAAGCCCACCCGGTCGGCGACCGCATCGAGGGTCTTCAGGCCGTCGCCGGTGTTGAAGATGACCGTCTCCGCGGTCGGGTCGAGCTTGCCGGTCTGCACGAGCTTCTGCAGTACCGCCGTCGTCACACCGCCCGCGGTCTCGGCGAAGACACCGGTGGTGCGGGCCAGCAGCTGGATGCCGGCACGGATCTCGTCGTCGTCGACGTACTCCATCCAGCCGCCGGTGCGGCGGACGGACTCCAGCGCGTAGATGCCGGCGGCCGGGTCGCCGATGTTCAGCGACTTCGCGATGCCGGTGGGCTTGACCGGGACGATCTCGTCGACGCCCTTGTGCAGGGCCGTCGCGATCGGGTTGCAGCCGGCCGACTGCGCGCCGAACACCTTCCACTCGCTCGGCGGGACCAGGCCGATCTCGACCAGCTCGCTGAACGCCTTGTCGACCTTGGTGAGCAGCTCGCCGCTGGCCATCGGGATGACCACCTGGGCCGGGATGCGCCAGCCGAGCTGCTCGGCCACCTCGTACCCGAGCGTCTTGGAGCCCTCGGCGTAGAACGGGCGGACGTTGACGTTGACGAATGCGGTGTTCTCGAACTCGTCGGTCTCGGTCAGCTCCGAGCAGAGCCGGTTGACCTCGTCGTAGGAGCCCTCGATCGCGACCACCTCGCCGCCGTAGACGGCGGTCATGAGCACCTTGCCGGGCTCGAGGTCGGCCGGGATGAACACGGTCGACGGGACGCCGGCACGGGCCGCGTGCGCGGCGACGGAGTTGGCGAGGTTGCCGGTGGAGGCGCAGGAGTACCGCGTGAAGCCCAGCGCCTTGGCCGCCGTGAGCGCGACCGAGACGACGCGGTCCTTGAACGAGTGGGTCGGGTTGGCCGAGTCGTCCTTGACCCACAGCGGGGCGGTGAAGCCGAGCTCGGCGGCCAGCACGTCGGCCTTGACCAGCGGGGTGAGCCCCGGGTCGAGCGTGACGCGGCCGGCCGGGTCCTTACCCACCGGCAGCAGCGGCGCGTAGCGCCAGATGTTCTTGGGTCCCGCTTCGATCTCGGCCCGGGTGACCTTGGCCAGCGCCTCGGCGTCGTAACCGACCTCGAGCGGGCCGAAACACTCGAAACAGGCGTGCTGCGCCGCGAGGGGGAAGGTGGCTCCGCAACCGCGACAGACGAGGTGGCGGGCCGGGGAGTCGGTGAAGATGCTGAGCGTCGAGGTCATGTCGAGGTTTCCTCTCATCTTCCCCGGGTGTTGCACCGGGACGGAATTGGCACCTACCGCGACCGCCTCGCCATCGAGTCGTCGTCGCAGGGGTTGCCGGGGCTTCATCGGGCCGTATCCCTCTGCCCCTCTGGATGAGGTATGTAGTTGTGTCGTGCGCGTTTCAGTGTAAGGGGCACCACGGCACCCACCGTATGAGTCATCTCACGGGTTGGACGTGACTACGGTTTCACTCATGCACCCTTCCGCGGCGGCCTGGTTCGCCGCCCGAACCGCCTCCTGGCTGGACTTTCCCGTCGCCGCGTTGGCCGCGCAGAAGCGGGACACCCGCGTCTCGGTGGTCCTCCCGGCGCTCGACGAGGAGCCCACCGTCGGCGAGATCGTCACCGGCGTACTCACCCTCGGCTCACTCGTGGACGAGGTCGTGGTGGTCGACTCGGGCTCCGTCGACCGCACCGCCGAGGTGGCCGCCGCGGCCGGTGCCGTGGTCCACCACCGCGACGACATCCTGCCGTGGACCGGTTCCCGCCCGGGCAAGGGCGAGGTCCTGTGGAAGGCGCTCGCGGTCACGACGGGCGACATCCTGGTGTACGTCGACGCCGACCTGACCGACTTCCGGCCACACTTCGTGACCGGCCTGCTGGGGCCGCTGTTCGCCGACCCGACCGTCCAGATGGTGAAGGCCTTCTATGACCGGCCATTGCTGGACGTCTCCGCGGCCGGCGGCGGGCGGGTGACCGAGCTCGCCGCGCGCCCGCTGCTCAACGCGCACTTCCCGGAGCTGGCGGGGGTCGTCCAGCCGCTCGCGGGCGAGTACGGGGCCCGGCGGTCGCTGCTGGAGCGCCTGCCGTTCGCGTACGGCTACGGCGTCGAGACCGGCCTGCTCATCGACACCTACCGCACCGCGGGGCTGGACGCGCTCGCCCAGGTCGACCTGGGGCAGCGCACGCACGGCCATCAGGACACGGCGGCGCTGGGCCGGATGGCGGCCACGATCGTCCACACGATCAACGACCGCGTGTCGCCCGAGCACAAGCTGTGGCCGACGCTGACCCAGTTCCGGCGTCATGAGGATGGTGTCGTACCCCAGGTGACCGACGTGTCGCTCCCCGACCGCCCGCCGATGGCGACCGTTGACGGCTACCCGGCGTAGCCCTCTTCGGCTGGGGTGAATGTCCAGAGATTCGCTGTTGTCACTCCGGCCCCGAGCACGGCGAGGGCCAGCCCACCGATCTCGGCCGCGAGCAGCCATCCGGGCGTGTCGATGATGGCGGCGGGCTCGCCACCGGTGAGCCCGCCGACGCCGAGGGCGGCCGCGACGAGCAGGAGCAGCACCAGGATGAGGACCGCGGTGACCCGCAGCATCCAGTGCCCGATCCGCCCGCCGAACGCCGCCAGGATGGCGGTGCCGCCGGCGATCGCCGCGCCGAAGCCGGCGGCGATCGCCCCGATGAGCGTGAAAACCTGGGCGGTGAGGGCCTCGGCGGGTCCGTTGATGGCGTTGGCGTGCTCGGCGTAGGAGGTCCACTCGCCGGCGTGCGCCTGGTCGTAGTAGAGCGCGCCGGAGAGCCCGGCCAGGCCGAGCACGAGCAGTAGGGCACCACCGAACGCCGAGGTCCGCATGGACGGGCACCTTACCGTTCGGTAACCGGTCTATCTCTGCACCCCCGCTGCGGGGCTCGCGGGCTGCGAGTTCTGCTGTCGCCGCGTTCATCCTGCCGCCTGGCTGCGGGGGCTCGCGCCGCCCGGCTGCGGGGGTCCACGCCGCCCGATCAGGGGCTCGCACCGCCCAACCACAGGGCGCTCACGCCGCCCCACCGCAGGCGGCTCATGCCGTCCGACCACAGGGGCTCACGCCGTCCGACGACATTGGGCTCACGCCGTCCGACCGCATGGGGCTCGCACCGCCCAACCAAAGGGCGCTTACGCCGCCCCACCGCAGGCGGCTCACGCCGTCCGACCACAGGGGCTCACGTCGTCCGACGACATTGGGCTCGCGCCGCCCGAGCGCGGACTCCTGGCGCCCGACCGCAAGAGGCTCGCACCGCCTGACCGGGGGCTCGTGTCACTCCGACCGCCGGAGTCACGTCACCCGACCACAACAGGTTCGTGCCGCCTGACCGGGGCTCGCGTCACGCCGACCACAGGGACTCGCGCCGCCCGACCATCGGGGCGCGCGCCGCCCCTGGGTCGCGCCGCCCGCCCATCAGGACTGATGCATCAAGCCTGATGTATCAAATCTGATGTATCACGACTGATGCATCTCAGCCGATGCGCCCGAACTGATGCATCACAAGCGTTGCATCACAAACGATGCATCCGGGCTGATACATCAGAAGCGATGTATCAGAAATGATGCATCAAGCGTGATGGGTGGGTGGGCGCAGTGCAGACGGCCATCGTGCGGCGGACGGCGGCGGGCGGCGGGCGGCGGGCGTGCAGACCGGCAGCCCGACGCGGTGCCGCGAGCGTCAGCTGACCACGTCCTTGCGCAGGAAGCGCCACCAGGCCAGCGAGAAGAAGACCGTCGCGTAGGCCAGCGCCGCTATACAGCCTTTCACCAGGTCGTCGGTCTGCATCGGCGTGGAGAGCAGGCCCAGCCAGGCGTCGCTGTAGTGGGTCGGCAGGACGGTGCGCAGGTTCCCCAGGGCCGTGATCTGGTCGAGGATGTTCGACAGGATCTGCAGCAGCACCGCGCCGCCCACGGCGCCCAGCGGGGCGTCGGTCAACACCGACAGCAGGAACGCCAGCGACGCCACCACGAGCATCGAGACGCACAGGTAGCCGACGATCTCCAGCAGGCGCAGGATGGTCTGACCCCCGGTGATCTCACCGCCGATCGGGCCGCTCAGCGGCGCCCAGCCGTAGCGCAGGGTGCCGGCCAGCAGCGCGGTCGCGACCAGGGTCAGCACCGCGAGCAGGCTGTAGAGCAGCGCCACCGTCACCTTGATGCCCAGCAGGCGGGCCCGTGGGACCGGCATCGCCAGCAGGTAGCGGAGGCTTCCCCAGCTCGCCTCGCTCGCCACCGTGTCGCCGCAGAAGAGCGCGACCACGACGACCAGCAGGAAGCCGGCCGATACGAGCAGGGTGAACAGGGTGAAGTTCGGGCCGCCGGAGGTGGCCAGCTCGGACAGGCGGGAGAACTCGCCGCCGCCGTTCTCGTCGTCGCCGCCACCGCTGTCGAGCTGGAACGCCACCAGGATGATCAGCGGCAGCAGCACCATGAAACCCAGCGCGAGCTGGGTGCGGCGGCGGGCCGCCTGGCGGCGGATCTCCGTCCACAGGGACAGGGTCGCGCCCGGGCGGTAGCCGACCGCGCCGCCCACCACATCGGTCGTCATCAGCGCTCTCCGCTCGCCTTGGTGTCCCCGCCGACGAGCGACAGGAACGCGTCCTCCAACCGCCGGCGCGGGGTGACCCGGTCGATGCCGACCCCGGCCCTCACGAGCGCCGCTACCACTTCGGCGCGCGGCGTCCCGTCGATGTCGACCACCAGGCCGCGCCCGCCGGACCAGGCCACCGAGCGCACGCCGGTCAGCTCCTCCAGCACCTTCTCGGCGGCGTCCACATCGGACACGTCGAGCTGGACGGTCGGCGAGTCGCCGACGATCTCGTCGACCGGGCCGGCCGCGACGACCTCACCCTTGTGCATGACCACGACGTCGGTGCAGGTCTGCTCGACCTCGGCCAGCAGGTGGCTGGAGACCAGCACCGCCCGTCCGCCGGTCGCGTAGCGGCGCAGTACCTTGCGCATCTCGGCGATCTGCGGCGGGTCGAGCCCGTCCGTCGGCTCGTCGAGCACCAGCAGCTCGGGCAGGCCGAGCATGGCCTGGGCGATGGCCAGGCGCTGCTTCATGCCGTGGCTGTAGGTCTTGACCCGGCGGTTGACCGCCGTGCCGAGGCCGGCGATGTCGTAGGCCTCGTCGAAGTGCGCGTCCTCGTGCGGGCGGCCGGTCGCCTTCCAGTACAGCTCCAGGTTCTGCGCGCCGGTGAGGTGCGGCAGGAAGCCCGGCCCCTCGACCAGCGCGCCGACCCGGGAGAGCACCGGCGCGCCGGGCAGCAGCTGGTGGCCGAAGACCAGGATCTCGCCCGCGGTCGGGCGGGTCAGGCCCATCAGCACCCGCAGCGAGGTGGTCTTGCCGGCGCCGTTGGGGCCGAGCAGGCCGACCACCTGCCCGCGCCGGACGGTGAAGTCCACCTTGGACACAGCGACGAAGCTGGCGTACTCCTTGCGCAGCCCGCGCACGACCAGCGGCGTGTCGACGAGCTCAGCGTCGACGCTGCGGTCGATCCGCCTGGTCCGGCGGCGGGCGACCACCAGGACGACCGCCAGCCCGATAAGGATCGCGGCGATCAGCCCGACCAGCACGTACCGCCAGATCACGTTGGGGTTCGCGATCGGCGTCCCGGCGATAGTGGGCAGCGTGACCGCCCCGTCGACGGCCACCTGATAGACGGCCGGCTCCGCCGGCGACCAGTACGCGGTGTCGGCGGTGGCGACCGTGATGCGCACCCGGCTGCCGGCCTCGAAGCGGTGCACCACGGCCGGCAGCGTCACGGTCACCGGCTGGGCGTCGGCGAGGCTCTTGGGCAGGTTCGTGAGCCGGATCGGCGCGATGAGCCCGTCGGGGATCGACGGGGCGCCCTTGGCCGGCACGTCGTAGAGCTTGACGAACAGCACCGCCTCGCCGGTCTCCGACGCCGCCCGGATGCGGACGGTCGGGGCGCCGGCCGCGTCGTACGCCTCGGTGAGCGGCGCCGAGACGAAGTCCGCGTGCTGGCCGGGGATCTCCGCCGAGACGCCCTCGCCGAGCAGGCTGGCGATGTTGGCGATCGGCAGCGAGGAGGTCCCGGCCGGGTTGCCCGCGGGCGGGTTGGCGATGTCCTGCGGCGGGCCCTGCAGGTCGAAGGAGCGGCCGGTGCCGCCGAGCCCCGGATAGTCGTCGACCGACGACGCCGTGGTGACGAGCCCGCGGCCCTGCGCGTTGAGGCCCGAGACCCGCGAGTAGGTGAAGCTGCTGGCGGGCGCGGTGCCGTTGCCCTTCACGTAGTGGTCGAGCCACTGCGCCGTGAGGTACCGCAGCCGATCCACCTCGGACTGCGGGCCGGTGCCGCCGTCGTGCCCGCCGGTGAACCAGGCGACCCGCACCGGGGTGCCGTTGGCGGCGATCCCGCGCGCGTTGGCGTCGCCCTCGCTCAGCGGGAACAGCGTGTCGACCTGCCCCTGGATCAGCAGCGTGGGCGCCTTGATCTGGTCGAGCACCGCGGCCGGGCTGGACTCCCGCAGCAGCGCGACCTCGTCCGGTCCGGCCTCGCCGCTCGTGGCGATCTTGAGGTACGCCTGGCAGATGTCCTTCGCGAAGCGCCCGCACTGGGGGTCGCCGAGCGTCCCCGAGGGGGCCGCCGCGGTCAGCGGGTCGGGGTTGCCGTTACCGAAGAACAGGCCGGCCCACTGTTTCTTGAACACGCCGTTGGGTAGGAACGCGTTCGACAGATCGTTCCAGGTGATCATCGGCACGATTGCATCGACGCGCTTGTCCTGGGCGGCGAGCAGCAGGGCGAGCGCGCCGCCGTAGGAGCCGCCGACCGCGGCCACCTTCGGGTCGCCGCCGTCCTTGGCGATGTCCGGGCGGGCGGCGAGCCAGTCGAGCAGCCGCTGCGCGTCCTTGACCTCCCAGTCGGGGTGGTCGAGGTGGATCTCCCCGGTCGAGCGGCCGAAGCCCTGGGCGGTCCAGGTCAGCACCGCATACCCCAGGCCGGCGAAGTCCTCGGCGTCGCTGCGGACGCTCTGCTTCGTGCCGCCGAAGCCGTGGGCGAGCAGGATCGCCGGGACCGGCTTCGCCGAGCTCGCCGACTTCGGCAGGTAGAGCGTGGTGTCGAGCGCCACCTCGGTGGCGTCGTCAGGCCCGGTGCGAACCGAGATGCGCTGCTCGGACGTCCGGTAGGAGACCGGCGAGGGCAGCGCCGCCCAGACGACGAGGCCGGCCACCAGGACGGTGACCAGCGAGCCGGCGATGAGCTGGCGGCGGGTGACGCGCAATCGCATTGCTAAACGGTACGCATCGGATGTTGCGGGTCGGCGAATCCCTCAGGCCCTTCACAGCAACGGCTACGCTCGGGTGCGTGTCGGCGACCTTGACGCTCACTGCCAGCCTCCGCCCGGCCGCGCTCGACGCCCGCCGCGGCGTGGTCCGGCTGCACCCCGAGGTGCTCACCGCGCTCGGGCTGCGCCCGGGCGACCCGATCTCGCTCACCGGCCGCCGCGCCTCGGCCGGCATCGTCGCCGTCGCCGAGCCGGGCGCCAGCCGCGCCCTCCTCTACGCCGACGACCTGCTGCTCGGCAACCTCGGCCTGCGCGACGGCGGTCAGGTCACCGTGGCCGCCGCGCCGCTGCGGGCCGCGCAGCACGTGACGCTCGCCGGACCGCCGGAGATCGTCGCCGTCGTCTCGCCCGAGATGCTGCGGCTCGCCCTGCTGGGCAAGGTCGTGACGGTCGGCGACAACGTCTCGCTGCTACCGCAGGACGTCTCGCTCGGCACGCTGCCGACCGCCCCGGCGGCCGCGACCGTCATGGTCGACCGGGGCCTGGTCGAGGCGGCCCGCAAGAGCCTGTCCAACCGGGTCGGCTACGCGTGGACGAGCGCGCTGCTCACGGTCGTCGCCGCCGACCCCGACCCGGGTGCCCTGGTCACCATGGACACCGCGGTCGGCTGGCAGCACGGCCAGCAGACCCACGCCCCGGGCACGGTCGTGACCACGCCGGCCTCGACGCCGGCGGCGAGGCCCGTCGTGAACCTGGACGACCTGCCCGGACTGCGGGCCCAGGCGGAGCAGCTGATCGAGCTGCTCGACCTCGGCTTCCACCACGGCGAGGTGCTGTCGAAGCTCGGCACCACGATGTCGCTCGGCGTGCTCATCACCGGCCCCGCCGGCTCCGGCAAGTCGGCCCTCGTCCACGCCGTCGCCGCGCAGGTCGAGGCCCAGGTCGTCGCGCTCTGGGCGCCGGAGATCGCGGCCCTGACCAACAACGACGCGGCCGCCCGCCTGCGCAAGGCGGCCGACGAGATGCGCGCCCCCGGCCCGGCCATCCTGCTGATCTCCGACGTTGACGCGCTCGCCCCGCGCGACCAGCCCGGGCCGCTGTCGACGGTGTTCCGCCAGCTGCTCGGCGAGCTGATCCGCGAGGGCGAGGCGGTCGTCTGCACCACCAGCCGGCCCGAGTCGGTCGACCCGGCGCTGCACTCCCCCGAACTGCTCGCGCACGAGATCGCGCTGCCGCTGCCCGACATGGCGCTGCGCCGGGAACAGCTCGGCGTGCTGACCCGGGGCATGCCGCTCGACGACGACGTCAAGCTCGACGACGTGGCCGCCCGCACGCCCGGATTCGTCGCCGCCGACCTCGCGGCGCTGGCTCGGGAGGCTGGTGTACGGGCAGCGCTGCGCCACCGTCGCGAAGGCGAGGCGCCCCGGGTCGTGATGGCCGACTTCGAGGCCGCCCTGGAAGTTGTCCGGCCGACGTCGATGGCGGAGTCGTCGCTGGAGCTGGCCAAGGTCACCCTCGACGACGTCGGCGACATGGTCGAGGTCAAGCAGACGCTCACCGAGTCGGTGCTGTGGCCGCTGTCGTACCCCGACGCCTTCTCCCGGCTGGGCATCGAACCGCCGCGCGGCGTGCTGCTCTACGGCCCGCCCGGCTGCGGCAAGACCTACCTCGTGAAGGCGATCGCCGGCACCGGCAAGGCCAACGTGCTCTCGGTGAAGGGCGCCGAGCTGCTGTCCAAGTGGGTCGGCGAGTCCGAGCGCGCGGTCCGCGAGCTGTTCCGGCGGGCCCGCGAGGCGGCGCCGACGCTAGTCTTCCTCGACGAGGTCGACGCCCTCGCCCCGCCCCGCGGCCAGGGCACCGACGGCGGCACGACGGACCGCGTGGTAGCCGCCCTGCTCACGGAACTGGACGGCGTCGAGGCCCTCCGCAACGTGGTCGTGATCGGCGCGACGAACCGCCCCGACCTGGTCGACCCGGCCCTGCTGCGCCCCGGCCGGCTGGAGCGCCTGGTGTTCGTCCCGCCGCCGGACGCCGACGCCCGGGCCGAGATCCTCCGGGCGGCGGCCAAGTCGGTGCCGCTCGCGCCGGACGTCGACCTGAAGACCCTGGCCGCCGACCTGGACCGCTTCTCGGCCGCCGACTGCGCGGCCCTGGTCCGCGAGTCCGCCCTGGCCGCGATGCGCGAGTCCCTGGACGCGACGGAGGTGACCGCGGAGCACGTGGCGATGGCCCGCGAGCGGGTCCGCCCGTCCCTGGACCCGACCCAGGTCACCTGGCTGGCGAACTACGCGGAACAGCAGAAGGCCCGCTAGCGGCGGCGGGCGCGGGAGACGCGCAGGCGGCGCAGGCGTTGGACGACCACCGGCTCGTGGGCCAGGGCCAGCGGGTTGTCGAGCAGCACGTTGAGCAGCTGGTAGTAGCGGGTCGCGGACAGGCCGAACGTGTCGCGGATGGCCTGCTCCTTGGAGCCGGCCTGGCGCCACCAGCGCTTCTCGAACGCCAGGATCTGCTTGCTGCGGTCGTCGAGCTCGGCCGGCTCCTCCTCGACCGCGATGTCGCCGGCAGCCGGCTCGTCAGCCAGGTCACCGTCGACGAAGTCGTCGACGTCCTGAGCTGACGGCTGACTTGGGACGTGCGCGATCTCCTCGCGCTTCATCGCGGACTCCAGCGGGCCTCGGGGGTGCCCCCACACTAACGGCCGGCGCCCGGAATCGCCCGCCCCGGCGAGTTCAGGCGGTGACGATCTTCACGCCCGCCTCGACGAAGGCGTTCAGCGTCGCCGTGGTCGCGTTGGAGTCCGTGACCAGGGTGTCGATGCGGTCGATCGGGCAGATGCGGGCGAACGCGTGGCCGCCCAGCTTCGAGCTGTCGGCGATGATCACCACGCGGCGGGCGCGGGCGACCATCAGGCTGTTCATCGCGGCCTCGCCCTCGTGGTGGGCCGCGGCGCCCAGCGTCACGTCCAGCGCGTCCACGCCCAGCAGCGCGATGTCCAGGGTCACGTCACGCAGGATGTTGCCGCCCAGGGGGCCCACCAGCTCGAACGACTGGGGGCGCACCACGCCGCCGGTCACCACGATCTTCATCCGCGAGCGGACCAGCAGCTCGTTGGCGATGTTCAGGGCGTTGGTGACCACGGTGAGCTGGGCGTCGTCGACGCCGCCGGTCAGCTCCGGGCGCACCGCCAGGGCCCGGGCGACCTCCGTCGTGGTGGTGCCGCCGTTGAGCGCGACGACCATGCCGGGCGACACCAGGGCCGCGGCCGCCGCACCGATCCGCTGCTTCTCCGGAGCGTGCTTCGCGGTCTTGTACCGCAGCGGCAGGTCGTACGAAACGCCGTTGGCCACGGCGCCGCCGCGGGTGCGGGTGATCATCTGCTGCTGCGCCAGCTGGTCGAAGTCGCGGCGGATGGTGGCCTGCGACACGTCCAGGCGGTCGGCGGCGTCCTCGACGCTGATCCGGCCGCTGTCGGTGAGGATCTCCAGGAGCGCGTTCCAGCGCGCATAGCGGTCCACGGTGACCCTCCTTTGCGCGTACGGTGCGAGATGTGTGCACAATAATGCGCGAAACAGTGGGTAAACGCAAAGGCAACTGCTCGAACTAACCGATGTGGGTACGGTTGCCAGCCGACCAGCCGGTGCGCAATGATGCGCGAACGAGCGGGGTTTGCAGCCGTAACGAACAGCCGAGGACGAACGCCACATGACGCAGACCGTGATCGCCCTCGATGTCGGCGGCACCGGGATCAAGTGTGCGCTGGTCGGCCTGGACGGCACCGTCCAGCACGCCGAACGGCACGCGACCGGGCGGGAGCGCGGCGCCGAGGCGGTCGTCGCGACCATCCTCGACATCGCCGATGGGCTCGCCGCGACGGCCCGGACCAAGGGCCTGGAGCCGGTCGGTGCCGGCGTCGTGGTCCCCGGCGTGATCGACGAGGTCAACGGCGTCGCCGTGTGGGCGGCAAATGTCGGATTTCGCGATGTACCGCTGAAAGCCAAGCTCGAGGAGCGCCTGGGCCTGCCGGCCGCGATCGGCCACGACGTGCGCGCCGGCGGCCTGGCGGAGGCCCGGCTGGGCGCCGGCCGGGGCCACGACTACGTGCTCTTCATCCCGGTCGGGACCGGCATCGCCGCCGCCAACGTCGTGCACGGGCAGGTCTACACGGGCGCGCACGGCGCCGCCGGCGAGATCGGCCACATCGTCGTGCGGCCCGACGGCCCGCAGTGCCAGTGCGGCCAGCGCGGCTGCCTGGAGTCGATCGCCTCGGCGTCGGCGGTCGGCCGGCGGTACTCCGAGCAGGCCGGCCGGTCGGCCACCGCCGAGGAGGTCGCCAAGCTCGCCGCCGGCGGCGACCCGATCGCCGTCGCGGTCTGGCAGGAGACGATCGACGCCCTGGCCGACGGCCTGCTGATCGGCATGGCGCTGTTCGACCCGGCGGTCGTCGTGCTCGGCGGCGGGCTGGCCGAGGCCGGCGAGGCGCTGCTGGCCCCGCTGCGGGAGGGCGTCAAGGCACGGGTGACGTTCCACCGCGAGCCGGCGATCACCCGTGCGGCGCTCGGCGATGAGGCAGGCTGCCAGGGTGCGGCGCTGATAGCACTGGACAAGATGAACAGGAGTACGCGATGACGGTGGTGTCCGGGGTCCGGGTCGTGGCGGGGGACCGCGTCATCGACAACGGCTTCGTCCGGATAGCGGGCGACCGCATCGCCGAGGTCGGCGCATCCGACGCATCCGAGCGCGAAGGCCACACCGTCGTCCCGGGGTTCGTCGACATCCACGTGCACGGCGGCGGCGGCGCGACGTTCACCACCGGCGACCCGGTCGACGCGCGCAAGGCCGCGCGGTACCACCTCGGGCACGGCACCACGACCATGCTCGCCAGCCTGGTCACCTCCCCGCCCGAGCTGATGATGAGCGCCACCAAGGCGTTCGCGCCGCTGGTCGCCGACGGGCTGCTGGCCGGCGTGCATTTCGAGGGGCCGTACCTCTCGCAGGCCCGCTGCGGCGCCCAGAACCCGGCCCACCTGCGCCATCCGTCGCTGGACGAGCTGAACGCGCTCATCGAGGCGGGCGAGGGTGCGGTGCGCCTGGTGACCATCGCACCCGAGCTGCCCGGCGCGCTCGAGGCGATCCGGCTGCTGGTCGAGCGGGGCGTGGTCGTCGCGCTCGGGCACACCGACGCGACCTGGGAGGAAACGCTCGCGGGCGTCGACGCCGGGGCGACCGTCGGCACCCACGTCTTCAACGGCATGCGCCCGCCGCACCACCGCCAGCCCGGCCCGGTCTTCGCGCTGCTCGGCGCGGCCACGGTGACCTGCGAGTTCGTCGCCGACGGGGTCCACCTGCACGACGGCACCCTGGCATTCGCCGCACAGGTGACCGGCCCGCGGCGGGCCGCGCTCATCACCGACGCGATGGCGGCGGCCGGCATGCCCGACGGCGAGTACGACCTGGGCGGCCAGACGGTCGCGGTGGCGGACGGCGTGGCCCGGCTGACCAGGGACGGCTCGATCGCCGGCAGCACGCTCACGATGGACAAGGCGTTCCGCCGGGCGGTCGGCGCCGGCCTGTCGCTGGTGGACGCCTCACGGATGGCGAGCGGCACCCCGGCGGCGGCGATCGGCCTCGGCGACGAGCTGGGCACCCTGCGCGAGGGTCAGCGGGCCGACCTGGTGGTGCTCGACGCGGACCTCAACGTTCAGCGGGTGATGCGCTCCGGCGCCTGGACCTGAGCCGGCCGGTCGAAGAACGGGGCGCCCCAGCCCGCGCGGTCGATCCGGCCGAGCGGGACGGCGTCCCACGGCACCCGTTGCAGCACCCGGTCGAGGAACAGGCCGAGCAGGATGGCGGCCAGGCCGTCGCTCAGCCAGTGGAAGCTGAGATACGTGGTGGTGAACAGCAGCACCAGCGGCACCGTGTAGCGGATCGCGAGCACGAGACCCGGCCGCAGGGCGCCGGTGAGCAGCGCGGCGAGCACCCCGTACCAGACGATGGCGTTGACCACGTGGCCGGACGGGTAGGACATCCCCTGCTCGGCGTGGAACAGCAGCTCGGGGTGCGGGTCGATGTGCTCGCTGGCGGCCAGCCGGTCGGTCCACAGCTTCAGCGGGCCGATCGTCACGTAGGTCAGCGCGAAGGCGCCCACGACCAGCAGGAACGGCCGGACCGTGTGCCGTCGGCGGGCCATGACGAAGGCGGCGATCAGGGCCAGCGGGGTGAGCACCTGGCCGCCCTGGCCGAGCCGGTTGCACCAGCGCAGCGTGGTGTCGAGCCAGCCGGGGCGGTGCGCGTCGACGAAGTCCCGCACCGCGAGGTCCAGGTCCAGCAGCGGGGTGCGCCAGACGAGGGCGAGTGTCACGGCGGCGAAGCCGGCCAGCAGGACGGCGTCGAACCACCAGCCGGACGGGCGGACGGGGCGTAGCACGGCACCGACGGTACCCGAAAACGCGGAACGGCCCGGGCGTCTGCCCAGGCCCTCCACGAAATCCGCACCGGCGGGGCGCGTGGAGCTCAGCGGGATCCGTCGACCGTCCCGCCGGTCTGCGCCAGCAGGTTGCCGAGACCCGTCCGGGTGGTCACCACGGTGAGCAGATCGTCGGCACGCAGCACATACGTGGGTGGCGGCGCCCAGACCGTCTGGCGGCCCCCGTCAGTCGTGACCGAGAGCACCCGCACCTCGCCGACGTCCTGCGCGACCGCGACCGGGCGCCCGTCGAGCTCCGAGGCGGCGATCACCGGCGCCTCGGCGAGCAGCAGCACCCGCCGGTCCACCGGGATGGTCCCGATGACCTCGCGCTCCAGCAGCGCGGCCGCGAACGCCGGCGCGGCCAGGTACGACACGCTGCGCGACGCGGTGATGCCGAACGCCCGCTGCACCCGGTCGGCGAACCCGCCGTCGAACAGCCGCAGGATCACCCGCAGGTCCGGGTTCAGCTCCTGGCCCTCGATCGCCGCCTCCAGGTTGGCCTGGTCGTCGGTGGAGACCACGACCAGGGCGCGGCAGGTGTCGACCGACGCGGCGCGCAGCGTCTCGACGTTGCTCGCGTCGCCGACGATGAACGGCACGTTGCGCTCGCGGGCGGCCTGCGCGCCGCGCGCGTTGTCGTTACGGTCGATGACCACGACCGGCACGCCGAGGTCGACGAACGAGTGCATGACCCGGGTGCCGACGTTGCCGAGCCCGACGACCACGACGTGGTCGGAGAGCGGCTCGCGCAGCCGGCCGAGCGCGATCGCCAGCCGGGCCTTGACCACGGCGTCGACGACGGCCGCGGTGATCACCGGGATCAGCGCGATGCTCACCAGGCTGAGCAGGGTCGTGACCAGCTTCTCCAGCCAGTGCGCCTGGAGGTCGGGGCTGGCACCCACCAGCTCCGACAGCAGGGTCACGTAGGCGGCGTTCCACCAGCTGATGTGCCGGTGGTACGCGATGATCGCGGTGCCGGCGGCGAGCAGGCCGACGAGCAGCAGCGCGGTCACCCACAGCTTGCGGCTGATCAGGCTGCGCACGGTGGCGAACGGCCGGTGCCGCTGCCGGCGCCACCAGCGGCGCAGCCGCCCGTGGTTGCGCCGCGGCAGCTCGCCGCGGTCGTCGCGGGACAGCACCGTGGTGGCCCGCTCGCCCGTCGCCACCGCCAGCACCAGGTCGGCCCGCTCCTGGTCGCCGGGCAGCAGGTCGGGTTCACCGTCTCCAGCGGTACTGGCGAGACCGCAGACGACGTCGTCGGCGCGCACCTCGGACCGGCGGGCCACGAAGAGCGTGCGCCCCGCGACCCGCACGTGCACCGGGGCGACCTCGCCCAGCGCCTCCGACACGAACGCGGGCGCCGCCATCTGCGCGTCCGACAGCACCCGGACGTCGGCGAAGTTGCGCTTGACCCGCTGCCCCAGGCGCAGGTTGAACATCCGGATGACCAGCCGGAGGCCGGGGTGGATCTCCTGGGCCTGCAGCGCCGCGTCGAGGTTGCCGATGTCGTCCTGCTTGACCAGGGCCAGCGCGTCGGCCGAGCCGAGGTCGGCCTTCTGGAACGCCTCGATGTCGGGCTTGTCGGCCTCGACGACCCGGCCGCCGTGGTCGGCCAGCAGCTGCGCGATCTCCGGGCCGTGCCGGCGGCGGACGCTGGGCATGATCGCGGTGACCTGCACGCCGTACTGCTCGATCAGCTCCGCGATCAACCGGTGGGCCAGCGGGTCGTCGCCGCACACCACCACGCGCTTGGCGGGGGCGTGCACGACGTGCCGATGCTCCTCCGCGGACGCCTCGATCGACCACGGACGGGTGATCGCCTGGACCCGGGGCAGACCGCCGCGAAGCCGCCTCATCAGCCAGGACTCGGAGGTCACCGGGCGATCCTAGCGAAGATCACCAGTACCCGATGCCCCGCGACCTCAGCGGAGGTAGGTCATCTCCCCCGCCCGGATCGGGGCGTCGAGCCGGTTCTCGTACGGGGCCAGCGGGCAGGCCCAGGCGTCGTCGTAGGCGCAGCTCGGGTTGTAGGCGTAGTTGAAGTCCAGGCGCAGCCGACCGTCCTGCAGGAGCTCCACGCCGCGGCCGTGGGTGCCCTTGACGGTGTCGGTGAGGTACCGCCCGGCGCCGTAGGTCTCGTGGCCGCTCGTGCCGTCGCGGAACGGCAGGAACAGCCCGCCGCCGTAGGCCTGCAGCCAGAAGAGGGTCAGCCGGCCCCACGGCGTCGGGAGGTGGGCGACCCGGGTGTACGGCAGGACGCCGTCCTCGCCACCGGTCGCGATCTCCAGGGCGCCGTCCGCCGGCTCGGGACGTACCGTCGCGACGAACGCCTGGTCAGCGGAGAAGTAGCGCAGCGGGCCGGGTGCGGCGGACTGCGGATGGGTCGCGAACAGGTCGTCGCGAAGGGCCCGGAACCCCGCCATGTCCACGTCGGACAGGTACATGGCGGCGACCCGGGCCCGGTAGTCGGCGAGGGATAAAGCGTCCACGTGTCCCGAACCTACCCCCGCAGCGGCGCTCCCGCGGCGTGCAGGTGGCGCAGGGCCTGGGCGTAGGAGTCGAAGAACGAGGCCGACTCGTAGCGGACGTCGATCTCCTGGCAGTACGCCTCGACGATCGGCTGGGCCTTGCGCAGGTTCGGCGTCGGCATGTTCGGGAACAGGTGGTGCTCGATCTGGTAGTTGAGGCCGCCCAGCAGCACGTCGACCCAGACCCCGCCGCGCACGTTGCGCGAGGTCAGCACCTGCTTGCGGAGGTAGTCCAGCTCGTCCTCGGCGGTCAACAGCGGCATGCCCTTGTGGTTCGGCGCGAACGTGCAGCCGAGGTACAGGCCGAACAGCGCCTGGTGGACCAGGATGAACGCGATCGCCATGCCGGGCGGCAGCAGGATGAACGCCGCGGCCAGGTAGGCGACGAAGTGCCCGTACAGCAGGATCCCCTCGAGCCAGCGCCGCTTGACGCCCGGAAGCGCGCGGGCGCTCGACACGTGGAGGTTGAAGCCCTCGAGCAGCAGGAGCGGGAAGAACAGCTGCGCCTGGTGCCCGCCGATCAGCCGGGCCAGGCCCTTGGCGTTCTCGGCCTGCCGGGTCGACCACACGAGGATGTCCGGCGCGACGTCGGGGTCGTGGTCCTCGTGGTTCGGGTTGGCGTGGTGGCGGGTGTGCTTGTTCATCCACCAGCCGTAGCTCATGCCGATGCCGAGGTTGCCGACGAACATGCCCAGCCCCTCGGACCAGCGGCGCCCCTTGAACACCTGCTTGTGCGCGAGGTCGTGGGCCACCAGGGCGACCTGCGCGTACGCGACGGCGAGCCCGACGGCGACCGCCAGGATCCACCAGGACGCGCCGACCGCCGCGAAGGCCGCCCAACCGCCCACGTAAAGGGCGCCGACCAGGGCGAACCTGATCACGTAATACCCTGGGCGCCGATCGAGCAGGCCGGCGGCTTTGATTCGCTGGGACAACGTCGTGAAGTCGCTCGTTCGCTCGACCGTGATTGTCATGGCGATCAGTGTCCCGGTCGCCCGCCGCGAGATCGAACCGGGCAGCCCCGCTTTTTCGTGGTGGGGCTGGCCCTACCATGCCCACCGTGTAGGCATCTGGGTGAACCCCGCGTCATCCAGCGAGAACGCGCTCACCGACGTGATCTTGACGGTCGCGTTCACGTCCGGATCCGGGAGACGTCGCTCGATATTCTCGTGGTACGTCAGGTCCGTCGCGTCGAGGAACGCCGCGATCCTGTCGGGATCCCGCTCGACGGCCGCGCCCCCGTCGACGATCACCGGACGGCGCGCGTCGTCGGGCGTCCGCGGTGCACGCCGATGGAGGGCCGCCTAGGCTTTGACGGGTGCCCGTGCTCATCGGCTCCTACGCAGACCATTACTCGACCTTCGACGACGACGGCAAGCCGCTGGGCGCGCCCGTCCAGGCCAACGCTCCGAGCTACGTCGTCGTCGGCCCCTCCGGCGTCCGGTACGCGGTGGGTGAGCGCGACGAGGGCAGCGTCTCGGCGTTCACGCCCGACGGCGAGCTGCTCAACACCCTGCCGACCGGCGGCGCCAGCCCGTGCCACCTGGCCCTGACCGAAGGCTTCCTGCTGGCCGCGAACTACGGCGGCGGCAGCGTCGCGGTGTTCGCCCTGCGCCCGGACGGCTCGCTGGACCGGCGTACCGACCTGGCCCAGCACGTGGGCGGCAGCGTGCACCCGGCGCGCCAGGAGACCGCTCACGCGCATCAGGTGACGGTTCGCGACCACGTGGTGCACGTGGTGGACCTGGGGATGGACTCGCTGGTCCACTACCGCCTCGGCCCCGCGGGCTCGCTGGAGCACGTCCGCACGACGACGGTCCAGCCGCTCGGCTCGGGCCCGCGCCACCTGGTCTTCCACCCGTCGGGCCGGGTGTTCGTGGCGAACGAGCTCACGTCGACGGTGGCGACCTACACCTCGGGATTCGAGCTGCTCGACGTGCGGCCGTCGGTGCTGGTCGAGCCGATGGGCGACAACCTGCCGAGCGAGCTGGCACTGTCCCGCGACGGCCGGCACCTCTACGTGGCGAACCGCGGCAACGACACGATCACGACCTTCTCCGTTGAGGAGTCGGGCCTGCTCCCGGTCGACGAGGTGTCGACGGGCGGCACGTGGCCGCGCCACTTCGCGGTGCTCGACGGCATGCTGTGCGTGGCCAACCAGCACTCGGACACGGTGACGACCCTGGACCTGGACCCAGACTCGGGTGTGCCGCACCCGGCCCGCCCGTTCATCGAGCACCCGTCCCCGAGCGTGGTCGTCCCCCTGTAACAGCCCCATGATCCAGGGATTCGCTTGACTCCCTGGATCATGGCCCCCCCCGGGGGAGGCGGCGGGGGAGGTGGGGACGAATGGTTGTCGAACGAGCGTTCAGTGCCGCAGCATAGGTACATGGGTGAGCTGGTGGCGCTGCCCAAGTCGGGCGACGTGTTCGAAGACGTGCGGGGACACGACCGGACCATGCGGGTGACCTGTCATCCGCAGCAGGGAACGGTGGTCGTGTCGCTGTGGGTGGACAAGATCTGCCGGGCCTCGTTTCAGCTGCTCGAGGCCGATCTTCCGCGGCTGCGGTCCGCGCTGGACGGGATGACCGCCGCGGAGATCGAGACCGAGGCCGAGGCGATAACCGAATCCATACCGTTGCCGCTGCCGCTGCCCGAACAGGAGGCGAGCTAGGGGCGCCTGTCCTAGGCCTCGGTCAGGGCCGGGTTCTCCGAGCGGGCGTTGGCCGGCTTCGAGCGCTGGCGGGGCACGCGCGCGGTGCGCGGGCGCCGGGTCAGCGTGGCGGCCGTGATGCCGGCCTCCCGCGCCGCGTCCAGCGTGTCGCGCAGCTCGGCCGCCTCCTCCGCCACCTCGGCGGCCTCCTCGGCGAGCGCCTGCGCCGCCACGAGGGCCACGTCGGCCAGCTTCACCGCGTTGCGCTCGGCCGCCGCGGCGGCCTCGTAGAGGCGGCGGGCCCGGCTCTCCGCCGAGCGGCGCAGCTCGACCTCGCGGGCCTGGAGCTCCACCAGCGGGTCGGCGCCGCTCACACCCTTGAACACCTGCTCCAGCGCGTCGACGGTGATGTCGCCGCGCTTGAACGCGTCGAGGGCGGCGCGGGACAGCTCGCGCTTGCCGTCCTCGTCGACGTCGGACGCGGCCTCGACGGAGGCCGCGTGCGTGCTGGCGGCGTCGAGCGCGTCCTGGTAGGCCTGCTGAGCCACGTCGAAGGCCGTCCAGGCCACCTCGCGGGCCTGCTGGGCCGCGTCCCGGCGGGCCTGTGCCTCGACGACCGTGAGCTGCGCCCGCTTGGCGGCCGCGGCGGTCGCGGCGGCCTGGCGGATCAGCTCGCCGGCCTCGGTGCGCAGCCGGGCGCGCTCGGCCGGGCTCAGGCTCGCCTGGGCCTCCTCGGCCTGCGCGCGGCGGTCGGCCCGGTCCAGCCGGTGCAGGTTCCACCGGGAGAGCGCGCCCGCGAGCACGATGAACACGAGGATGAACAGCATCAGGCCGGCCCACAGCACCACAGCGCCCTTGACCGGGTCGAGCCCGAGGATGCCCCGGCCTCCGTCGAGGGTCCACGGGAGATCCACTGACGACGAACCCAGGGTGGCGGGTGCAGAGAGAGCCACGGCGCGACACCTCCGGCTGTGCTGTGGAGCTACAGCGTAGTGTCCGACGGCCACCCCGGGCATCCCATAGAAGAGTGACAATTCGAAGAAATCTCGGACACTCACCGCGATCAGCACGCGAGAAACCGCAGGTCAGCGAGGTGCGCAGGAAAGCGTTGCCACGCCCCGCTGTCGGACAGTTGTCACCACATCGTGATCAGCATCCCGAAATTCAGCTGTACCGCCGCGGAGTGATCGCTAATGTGCGCGGCATGTGCCTTCGTGTCGTGCTGTCGCCGCCCACCCGCTAGCGGGCAGGCGACGCCCCGGACCTGAGACCCTGGCGGGACCCCGTCGGGGCGGTGACGGCTGCCCGCGTTCCTCGCGTCCTTCGACACGACCGATCTCGGGAGATCCGTTCACATGGCACATCCTCGTGCCCTGCCGGTCCGGTGGGGCCTCTTCTGCATCGCCTTCGCGGCGGCTTCATGGGGCGTCGGCGGGTTCGTCGCCGCCGTCCTCTACCAGCACAGCGGGCTCGGCCCGATCGCCGTGACCTGCTGGCGGTACCTCGGCGGCCTCGCCCTGCTGGCCGCCCTCCGCCCGCTGCTCAACAAGGGAAGGTTCACCACGAGACCCCGATGGCTGATCGTCAACGGGCTCGGCATGGCGCTGTACCAGACCGCCTACTACGTGGCCATCGACCTCGCCGGCGTCGCGATCGTCACCGTGGTGACCCTCGGCTCGGGCCCGGTCCTGATCGCGATCGGCGCCCGGCTCTTCCTCGGCGAGCGGTTCAGCCTGATCACGCTGGTGGTCTCGCTCGCCGGCCTGGTGCTCCTGGTCACCCAGGGCGGCACCACCGGCCGGCACCCGCTGCTCGGCATCGCCGTCGCCCTGGTGTCGGCGGCCGGGTACGCGGCGGTGACGCTGCTCAACCGGGCCACCGACGACGACCCGTTCGACTCGGCGCTCGGCGGCTTCGCCGTCGGCGCGGTGGTGCTCCTGCCGCTGGCCGGCTTCGAGGGCCTCCTGCCCACCCGTGAGGGGCTGGCCGGCACGGTCGGCCTGCTGGTGTTCCTGGGCGCCGTGCCGACCGCCCTGGCGTACGCGATGTTCTTCAGCGGCCTGACGGTCGTGAGGGCGACCACCGCGTCGGTGGTCGCCCTCGTCGAGCCGCTCGCCGCGGTCGCCCTCGGCGTGCTGGTGCTGCACGAGCCGCTGACCCCGTGGTCAGCGCTCGGTGCCCTCCTCCTGCTCTCCGCCGTGGTCGCGCTGACCAGGACGGAGAAGGATCACGGCGACGAGCGCCGGAGCCGGACCACGGCCGTCACCGCGAACGCCGCCGCCGCCACCGCGGCCACCAGCCCCCACACCCACAGACGCGAGGGTGCGGGCGGCGGAGGCGAGACCGCGAGCGCGGCGGGAGACGGGGGTGTCTGCGCGGTCCGCGCCTCCACCACCGACTCCGCCCGGGCCGTGCTGGGCGACGGGGCGGTCACCACGACCGTCCACGTGCCCGGCGTGAGCACCGGACCGGAGGAGTAGAAGCCGCGCCCCTCCCCCGCCGGGTTGAGCTGGACCGGGCCGACGCTCCGCCCGCCCACCGCGGTCGCGGTGAGGACGAGGCGGAGGTCGGACTCGATCGGGCGGCCGTCCGCGCGCAGGGCGCGGACGGTCACTCCGGTGGCGCCGTCCCCGGCGACCTCGAGCTTGAGGTCGCCGGGAACGTCGGCCCAGGCCGTGCTCGGCAAGCCGAGCACGATCAGGACCACGAGCAGTAGTGCACGTTTCACAGCTTGCCGTTCTTCTTCAGGCGGTTCGGGTCCTCGTCCAGCCGGCCGGTGCCCTTCAGCGACTTACCGGCGTTGGCCTTGACCCCGGCGTTGTTCGGCGGCGTGCCGCCGAGCCGGACCGTCATCGCGTCGGCGTCACGGATCAGCGTGTCGCGGACCTCGGCCTCGGGCACGAGCTTCGCGGTCAGCAGGTTCCGGAACGCCGCCAGTTCCTTGAGGGCCTTGGTGTCGTTGCCGTTGGCCTCCGCCTTGCGGGCCTTCGACAGCTGGTCCGAGAGCTGGGTGTACGCCTTGTTGGTCAGCCGGCTGGTCGCCTTGAACCGGTCCAGCAGGTTCTGCATGTCCCGGAACGAGGTGGTGACGAAGAACGTCACCGTGCTGGTCGTGGCGTTGCCGGCGTTGTCGGTGCCGACCACGACGAGCTGGTGCATGCCGAGGTCGAGCTCGTACATCGCCTGCAGCGTGCCGGTCTGGTACGCCCCGCCGTCGAGCGAGCCGGTCACCGACCTGATGCCGGAGACCGGGTCGATCGCCTGCCAGGTGACCCGCACGTCCTGGCTGTCGCCGTAGAGCTGGCCGTCGGCCAGGCCCGCGACGATGACCGTCGGCGCGGTGCCGTCGATCTTCAGGATCGCCGACTTGAGCGTCTCCACGTTGCCGGCACCGTCGGTCGACTTGTAGAGCAGCTCGTGCTGGCCGTTGCCGGTCACGTTCACCGGCGCGGTGTAGGCGGTCCAGGGGCCGCCGTCGAGCGACCACTCCACCTTCGACACGCCGGAGCCGGCGTCCGTGGCCGCGAGGGTCACGGGCGTGGCGCCCTTGTGCCAGCCGGCGTCCGAGGCCGGCGCGAAGGAGGCGGTGGTGACCGGCGCGGTGGCGTCGATCTTCACGTCCTGGGTGCCCGGCGTGGAGACGTTGCCGGCCTTGTCGGTGGCCCGGAACCGCACCTGGTGGGTGCCGTCACCGCTGACCGCGATCGGCGCGGTGTAGGCCGTCCAGGTGCTGTCGGCGTCGAGCTGGTACTCCACCTTGTCGACACCCGAGCCGCCGGCGTTGTCGGTCGCCGTCAGCGTGACCTCGACCGGGCCGGTGTAGAAGCCACCCGTCGCCGTGCCGCTCACCGCGGCCGTCACGGACGGTGCCACGTTGTCCGCCACCGCCGTCGTCAGGCGGAAGTAGTCGAACGTCGCCGGCTTGGACGCCAGCTGACCGGCCCCGAGCGTGTAGAGACCGATCTTCGCGTTGTTCGCCACCGCCGCGGACGTCAGCGTGGTGATCACCGTCCAGTTGGTGCCGTCCGCGGAGTAGCTACCGGTGTAGGCGTTGCCGACCTTGGCGATGCGGAAGTACCACACGCCCGAGGTCAGGTTGCCCACGTTCGGCTGCGGATCCTGCACCACGCCGCCGACCTCGCTGCGGAACTCGATCCGCCGCACCAGGGTCGAGCCGGGCGCGTTGTCGGCGATGTAGTCCAGCTTCACGTAGTTGTCGTCGTCCACGTAGACGATCGGACCGCCCTGCTGGTACTGCTCGTTGAACAGCGAGCCGTCGACCTTGGTCTCGATGGTCCAGTCACCGGCCGGGGCCTTCTGCAGGATGAAGTTCGACGGCCCGGAGTTGCCCGTGCCGTAGATGTCGCCGTTCGGAACGTCGATCTGCAGACCGCCGTTCACGACGCGGTACTTCGTGGAGTCCTCCCGGACGATCGCGTTCCACCGGCAGTGGTCCAGCGTGGAGCCGGTGAACTCGTCGCTCGGCAGGATGCCGGTCGGCGCCTCGTCGGGCGACAGCTGGAACCAGTCGAACGCGGCGTTGACGACCGGCGCCGTGGTGTTGCCGTTCAGCGCGAACAGGCCCACCCGCGGGTTGGCGATGCCGGCCAGCGCGGCCGACCGCCCGACCGGGACGTACGTCGTGCCGTCGGCCGAGTAGGCCGCCGTCAGGTTCGTGCCGTCCGAGCTGAGCCGCACGTAGAACGTGTCACCGGCCTGCGCCGCGATCGAGTCGGCGCCCTCGTTGCGCGCGACCCCGGCCGTCTCCCGGATGAACTCCACCCGCCGGGAACCCGAGTACAGCAGGTCCACCTTCGCGTAGTTGTCGTCGTCGCCGTACAGGATGATGCCGGCCTGCTGGTAGTTCGCCGTCGTCGGCAGGGTCACCTTCGCGGTGGCCTGCCAGGCGCCGGCCGGCGCGGGCTGGACGACGAGGTTCGTCGCCCCGTTGGTGCCGCCGTAGAGGTCACCGACCGCGGTCGGCAGCAGCAGCGAGCCGCCGCTGACGGAGAACGTCTGGTTCTCCCGGATGACCGTCCACTTCGTACGGTCCAACGTGGACCCGAGGAAGTCGTCCGAACGCGCGCCGAAGCACGACGTGTTGGGCGCCTCGACCCGCACGTTGACGCTGGCGTACCCCTTGGCCCCGCGCGCGTCGGTCACCGTCAGCGTCGCCGTGAAGTTGCCCGGCGCCGTGTAGGTGTGGGTGGCGTTGGCGGTCGCCGCCGAGCCCCCGTCACCGAAGTCCCACGCGTAGGTGAGCGGGTTGTCACCCTCGGCGTCGGTCGCCGAGCCGGTGAACGACACCGCGAACGGCGCCGTGCCCGACGTCGCCGCCGCGGAGGCGGTGACCACCGGCGGGGCGTTGTCCGTCACACCGCGGCCGATGAAGTCGACCCAGTTGACGTTGTATCCGGCACCGGAGCCCGTCGCGATGAAGAACAGCGGACCGGACGTCGTGCTGCTGGTGATCGGCACGTCCAGGTTGACGTACTGCTGCCAGCCACCCGTGCCGGGGACCGCCACCGAGCCGACGACCGGCCCGTCGAGCGCGCCGGTGCGGACCTGGATCGTCCCGCCGCTGGCGTTGTTCGTCGCGGCCCGGATCCGCAGGCTGGTGATGCCCGTCAGGTTCGCCGGGTTGAAGGAGAACCAGTCACCCTCCTCGACGAAGCCGATGTTCTGGAAGCCGCCCTGCGAGTCGCCCGTGGTCTCCCGCTGCACGCCCGGGTCACCGCCGGACGTCGAGCCGGGCACCCGGCCGGTCGCCGAGAAGTACTCGGCCTGCTTGCGCTTCGGCTGGAGCTGGATCAACGAGCGCCCGGTGAGCGCAGCGGCGCCGCCGGCCCCGCCGTTGTCCACGTAGGACGCCTCGATGACCGCGAACACGTTCGCCTCAGCGCCGTGGCCGCTGGCCAGCGACGTCTGGATCGTGCCGCTGCAGCCGGTCAGCTGGTTGAGCGGGTGGGCGTGCTCGTCGTGGCCCAGGAGGTACTGCACCTGGACGCGCGAGCAGTCGATCTGGCCGTCCTCCGGGTCGGTGACGGTGACCGTGAAGTTGATCTGGTCGCCCCACTCGTAGAAGCCGCCGCTCGGCGGCACCGTGATGGTGACCGTCGGCGCCGTGTTGCCCACCGTGACCAGCACGTTCGCGGTGGCGCTGCGGCCCTCCGTGTCGGTGACGGTCAGCTGCGCGGTGAAGTTGCCGTTCGTGGTGTAGGTGTGCGTGGGGTTGGGCTGGGTCGAGGTACCGCCGTCGCCGAACGTCCACGCGTAGGTGATGGCCTGCCCGTCGGGGTCCCGGGAGCCCTGGCTGGAGAAGTTCACCGCCAGTGGCGCCACGCCGCTGGTCGGCTGGGCGGCCGCCTGGGCGATCGGGGCGCGGTCGCCGGCGATGTAGTCGATGCGGTACACGCCGGAGTCGTCGTTGTTGCCGCCGAAACCGGTGCCCCACTCGATGAGGTACAGCGCGCCGTCCGGGCCGAACTCGATGTCCATCGGCCGGATGGTGCTCATCCCCGTGAGCAGCTGGTTGATGTCCACAAGGGACTTGCCGTCCGGGGTGACCTGCATCGTGTACAGCTTGTTCTGGTTCCACTCACCGAAGATGGCCTTGCCGTCGTAGTACGCCGGCCACTTCCGCTCCGAGGTGGAGTTCGCGTCGTAGCGGTAGACCGGACCGCCCATCGGCGCGCCGCCGCCCCCGATCTCGGGGAAGCGCGGGTTGCCGTCGTAGTCGTAGTCCACCGTGGCCGCCTGCACGGGCGGCAGGTTGGTGAGGCCGGTGTTGTTCGGCGAGTTGTTCACCGGCGCCGCGCAGTCGAACGCGGGGCCCGACGGGCCGGACGGGAACGTGAAGTCGCGGTACGGCACGTTGTTGCCGGTGCAGTACGGCCAGCCGTAGTTGCCGGGCTGGACGATGTTCCACTCCACCGTGTTGCCGGGGCCGCGGTTCGGGTCGGCCGCGCTCGCGTCGGGACCGTAGTCGCCGACGTAAAGCGTGTTGGTGAGCGGGTCGATGCCGATGCGGAACGGGTTGCGGAAGCCCATCGCGAAGATCTCGGGGCGGGTCTTCGCGGTACCGGCGGGGAAGAGGTTCCCGCTCGGGATCGTGTAGGTCCCGTCGTCCTGCGGGGTGATCCGGATGACCTTGCCGCGCAGGTCGTTGGTGTTCGCCGAGCTGCGCTGGGCGTCGTAGTCCTGCCGGCCCGACCGCTCGTCGATCGGCGCGTACCCGTTGGACTCGAACGGGTTGGTGTTGTCGCCCGTCGCGAGGTACAGGTTGCCGTTGCTGTCGAACGTCATCGTGCCGCCGGCGTGGCAGCACGTGTTGCGCTGCGTGTCGACCTGGAGGAGCTGCTTCTCGCTGGCCAGGTCGAGGGTGTCCCCGACGGCCGTGAAGCGGCTCAGCACGTTGCGCGGACCGCCGCCGTTGGGTGCGTAGTAGAGGTACACCCAATGGTTCTGCGCGAAGTCCGGGTCGAGGGTGATGCCGAGCAGGCCGTCCTCGTTGCCGGTGAACACCGGGACCGTGGCGGCCGTGACGGTCGTGTGCGTGTCCGGCTTGACGATCTGCACGCGCCCGTCGCGCTCGATGTAGAACACCCGCCCGTCGGGCGCGATGGCCAGCTCCATCGGGTTGTTGGTGTTGCTGTCCAGCGCCACCTTCTCGAAGCTGCTGGTCAGCGTGGCGCTGCAGTCGGCCTTGACGACGCCGGCCGCGGTCTGGATGCCGCCGAGGAGGTGGCTCAGGAACAGCGGGTCGGTGTAGGACGCCTGGGTGTGGCCGGCGCCCGTGTACCAGGAGCGGCCGCCGTCGTAGTCACGGCACCAGGAGAAGGGGTGATCGGCCCCCATGGCGCCGGTCCCCGGCGTGTACGTCGTCTCGTCGAGGCTGGCGAGCACGTGGACCTTCGACCGCGGGTTGGCGCGGAAGTTGTACCACTCGTCGAACCGGCTCCACTTCTGCGGAAGGTCCTTCGTCGACGGGTGGGCCGGGTCCTCGACCTTGATGGTCGCCTGCTGCTGCTCGGGGTGGCTGGTGAAGTAGGCGCCGACAAGCTCGCCGTACCACGCCCAGTCGTACTCGGTGTCCGACGCGGCGTGGACGCCCGCGTAGCCGCCACCGGCCTTGATGTACCGCTCGAAGGCGGCCTGCTGGTCGGTGTTGAGCACGTCGCCGGTCGTCGAGAGGAAGATGACGACCTCATACTTGGCGAGGTTGGCGTCCGTGAAGGCGGCCGCGTCCTCAGTGGTGTCGACGGTGAAGTTGTTGGCCGCCCCCAGTTGCTGGATGGCGGTGATGCCGGCCGGGATGGCATCGTGGCGGAACCCGGCGGTCTTGGAGAAGACCAGGGCATCGAACGGGTCGGCCTGCACTGCGGCGTCCTGGACTGGGTTCTGGACAGGTGCTTGGGCTGGCGCTGCCTGGGCTGTGCCGGGCAGCGCGACCGCGGCTCCTGCGGAGAGCAGGAGGGCGGCACTGCTGAGCAAGGCGCGGGACGCGCGCCTTCGGACCTTGAACACGGAGCTCCTTGTGCTGGGGTGAAGACACGAGGTCGCTTCGCGCAGACGGTCGCCGATACCGCTGAGCATTCAGTTGTTTTTCGTGGTGCCCGGCCCGGACGTTCCCGCCGAGGATCGCCGCGCCGCAGGGTGGTTCGTTGTGTTGCCTAACAAACTAGCGCCGCAGGTGCACGCAGGGAAGGCCCCACCGGGCCATTTCCTTTAACTGGGAGATATATTCCAGTTATGCGAAGTCAAGCGCCGAGCCTCCTGCCGATCTTCCGATCGCGCCACCAGGCCGACCTGCTCGCCTGGCTGTACCTGCACCCCGACACCGAGTTCCAGGCGATCGACCTGGCCAACCGGCTCGACATCCCACCGTCGACGCTGCATCGCGAGCTGCAGCGCCTGATCGAAGCCGGCCTGCTCCAGGACCGCACGGTCGGGCGCAGCCGCCTCCTCCGCGCCGCCGTCGACCACCCGGCCGCCGAGCCATTGACCCGGCTGCTGACCGTCTCGTTCGGACCGCCCAGCGTGGTCGGCGAGGCGTTCGCGGACGTGCCGGGCGTCGAGGGCCTGTTCGTGTTCGGCTCGTGGGCCGCCCGCTACTTCGGCCGGCCGGGAGCGGCCCCGAACGACGTCGACGTCCTGGTGGTGGGCAGCCCGGCCCGAGCCGACGTCTACGCCGCCGCTGACGCAGCGCAAGACCGCCTTGCACTCCCGGTGAACCCGACGATCCGGACTCCACAGCAGTGGCATGATGCATCGGACACGCTGGTGCGCCAGATCAAGGCGTCGCCATACGTCACGATCATCACCCCCGACGCCACTCCGCCCACGGCGTGATGCCCTGAAGGCCACCACGCCGGCGGAGGCCGCGGAGAAGGTGCTGGCGCACCTCGGGTTCTTCTGAGCGGAGGCTCAGAAGGCGAGCAGGTTCCAGCGTTGGTTGGGGGCGGCCGAGCAGTCCCAGATGATCAGGCGGGTGCCGGCGCCGGTGCCGCCGTTCTCGGCGTCCAGGCAGCGGCCCGAGTTGGGGTTCATCCAGGTCTTGTCGGCGCGGATGACCCACTTCTGGGCCGGGGTGCCGTTGCAGCCGTACGCCTGGACGAGCGTGCGGTTGGCCGTGCCCGCGTTCTGCACGTCCAGGCACAGGCCGTCTGCGCGGACCGTGCCGTCGGACCGGATCTCCCAGTGCTGGTTGCTCCGGCCGTCGCAGGTGTCCAGCACCACGCGGTTGTTGTCACCGGCCCGGTACTCGACGCACTTGTTCGAGCCCACGCCGACCAGCCGGCCGGTGGTCGCGGGAGGCGGGGGCGGAGGCGGCGGGGGCGCGCTCGACGTGGTCGCGCGCGGAGACGCGGAAGGGGAGGCGCCGTTCGAGCCGGACGGGAGCGGCGAGGCGCCGCCCGCCGAGCGGCTGGCCGAGGGGCCGGCCGTCGGTGACGCCGTTGCCAGGCCGGCCGTCGTCGCCGTCGGGGACTCCGACGCCTGACCGGCCGGGCCGCCCGGCAGGGCACCCACGCCCGGGACCTTCTGCGGCAGGCGGTCGCTCGGGGGGTCGCTCGGGCCGTCGTCGCGGACCAGCTGGAAGACCACGGCGCCGGTGATGAGCAGGATGAGGACCGCCACGGCCACGGCGCCGATCGGAATGCGGCGCCAGCGGGCCGTCTTGCGGCGGCTGCCCCGGTAGTCCGGGCCGTCCTCCTCGTGCGGCTCGTCGGTGACGATGGCGAAGGCCGGGGGCACGTAGTCGGCGACCGTCGGCGAGTCGTCCGCGGACATCATCGGCGGGGCGGAAACGGACATCATGGGCGGGGCGGACACGGACATCATCGGCGGCGCGGAGACGACGACCGGCTCGGCGATGGCCGCCCCCGCGAAGGCCAGCTCAGCGGAGACCACGTCGTCGGCCGAGACCGGCTCGGGAGCGGGGACCGGCGCCGCAACGGACTCGCCCAGACCCGGCAGCTCCACGACGAACTCGATGTGCTGCGTCGCGTCCAGGTCCCCGGAAGAGGCGGACGCCGCCCGCATCTCACCCCCGTACGTCTCCACCGTCGCGGGGTCCACGACCGGCACCGAAGCCGTCGCGATAGCGGTCGGGCCATCGCGCCGCGGCTGGCGGGGAATCGCCGGGAAGGTCGGCTTCGCCGGGTTGAACGGCTCCGGAAGCTCCGGAATTGACGCCGAAGCGGAAGCGGTTGGCGGCACACGGTGACGGGCCCGCCGGTCAAGCGCCGACGGTTCCTGCTCGTCTCCAGAGACGGACATGCCCGCCCTGCTCCCTCCGATGCCCAGTACTGCCCGGAGCACCGTAGCTTGCGCAAGCAACGATCCTCTACCGGCCAACCGTCCAATGCCCGTCACTTCAAAGAACGCCACAATGGGCTTGACGGGCAATGCGTTGCGATCGGCCGGTAAGTTTGCCCGCATGGTGCCAGAAGGCTGGGAAACGATTGCGGCGGAGCACTCGGTGTGGAGCCGTGTCGAGGATGCGGACGCGCACCGTGAGCAAACGGTCGCGCTCGCCGGACGCCTCGCGGAGCACCGGCGAAAAGCCGTGCTCGCCGCGGACCCGTGGCAGGACGCCCAGTTCGCGGCGCGGATGTCCGCGCAGGTCGGGGCCCTCATCGACGCGCTGCCGGCGGACGTGACGTTCACGGGCGCGGAGGCGGGCCTCCTGGTGACCGTGCCGCTGCTGCACGACGCCCTCTGGGCCGGCATCGCCACCGCCGAGCGCGTGGTCGAGCCCGGCGACCTGGAGCCGTCCCAGGACGCGACCAGCGACCGGGCCGCGTTCGAGCGGTTCACCCAGACCTACGCCCAGCCGTACCGCCGGGCCCTCGCGGCCACCCGGGCCGGCAAGCGGGACACCGCCGCCGAGCTCGGCTGGTGGCTGCTGCACCGCTGGATCGGGCGCCGACCGGCCGCGTACCGGCCGGCGACCATCGAGGCGCTGACCGGCCGGGAGGGTGAGGCCCGCACGGCCGAGTTCATCCGGGCCGTGCGCGCCGACCCGGCGTTCCTGAACCGGCACGACCGGCCCGAGGCCCTGGTCAGCGACAACGCCGGCGTGCGGGAGCGGCTGGTGGCCTTCCTGCTGACCATCGCCCGCGGCCTGGCCGTCGAGGTCACGGTGCTGCCGGAGGTCGTCGGCGAGCACCTGGGCATCGGCGACCCCGTCACCGCCCGGCAGGTCCTCGATACGGTCCGCGACAGCCACTGGGAGCCGCGCGGGGCGACGCTGGTGCTCAGCGCCGCCTGCGCCCACCCGTCCATCGAGGTCGCGCTGCGCGCCCACATCGACACGCTGAACCAGCTGCTGGCCGAGGCGCAGCGGGCCGCCGCCCGCGACGAGTCCCTGGTGCCGCTGCGCTACCTGCCCAACCGGGCGGCGACCGACGACGTCGGGCCTGCCATGCAGGACGGCGTCCCGGCGTACCAGTCGGCCGGGGTCCGCTTCCGGCTGGCCGAGGACCGGGTCCGCGAGCTGCTCATGGGTGAGCAGCTCTACGGCGACCCCGCCCTCGCCATCCGTGAGCTGTACCAGAACGCCCTGGACGCCTGCCGGTACCGGGAGGCGCGCACGGAGTACCTCACCCGCGCCCACGACCGGAAGCTCCCGTGGGACGGGCGGATCCGCTTCGAGCAGGGCGTGGAGGCGGACGGCCGGGGCTACCTCGACTGCGTCGACAACGGCATCGGCATGGGCGTGCGCGAGCTCAGCGAGGTCTTCTCCCAGGCCGGCGTGCGCCTGGCCGACCTGCCGGAGTTCCTGGAGGAGCAGGCCGAGTGGGGCCGGCTCGACCCGCCGGTGCAGCTGTTCCCCAACAGCCGGTTCGGCATCGGCGTGCTGAGCTACTTCATGCTCGCCGACGAGCTGACCGTGGAGACCTGCCGGATGGGCCGCGACGGCCAGGCCGGCGAGCGGCTGCGGGTCTCGATCGCCGGCCCGGGCAGCCTGTTCCGCATCCAGGACCTCGGCCCCGGCACCGAGTCGGGCACCACGGTTCGGCTGCACCTGCGCGAGGGCGTGACCGTCTCGTCGGTCGAGGAGCTGCGCAAGCTGCTGTGGGTCGCCGAGTTCGCGACCGAGGCCACCGACGGCGTGCAGAGCCAGCACTGGGCGCCCGGCGAGCTGTCCGAGGCGGCCGTCGCCGAGGACGACGAGGATGACGAGGACCTGGTCGGCCCGGGCGTCGTGGCGGCCGAGGGCGCGCGGGTCTGGTGGTGCAAGGGCAACGGCGCGCTGCTCGCCGACGGCCTCTACGCCGGCAAGGAGATCTTCGGCGCGGTCGTCAACCTGAACCGGGACCTCGCCCCGCGCCTGTCGGTCGACCGGACCAAGATTCTCGCGTACCGCGAGGAGGACGTCGACCGCCTGCTGTGGGAGGCGGTGCCGGCGTTGACGGCGCCGGGGACGACCCTGCTGGGGTACGACTGGCTGTGCCGGCTCGCGCCGGGCCGCCCGCTGGTCGCGGACCTCATCTTCGAGCAGGCCATCGAGCGCGGCCACGGCAAGTGGGACATGGACGGCGAAACGGTCGACGCGGCCGTGACCGGCTGCTTCGTGGCCAACGACGGCCCGGTCGGCGGCCCCGACGAGCTGGTGGAGTGGCGGCTGACGGCGCTGGCCGCCGGCGGGCGGTACCGCAAGGTGCTCAAGCCCGGCCCGGACTGGAAGCGGGCCATGCGGGCCCGGCCGTCGGACGCGCTCCTGCTGAGCGTCGACGTCGACGGCACCGGCCCGTGGCTCGACCCGGTCGACATCGTGCCGCTGGTGCACCTGGTGCGGGCCGCGCGCAAGACCGGCCGGAGCGCGCCGGAGGTGGCCACCCGGCTGGAGGCCCTGGGCTTCGAGCCCTCGGTCGGGGCCGCGACCGTGGGCGTCGACCCCGACGACCTCATCTTCACCAGCCGCGACGTCGACGGGACGCGGCCGTGGCTGCAGCCCGACCAGCCGGTACACCTGGTGCATCTGCTGCGGGCGGCACACCGGTCCGGCCGCCCGGTCGCCCAGATCGTCGCCCGCCTGCGCCAGCTGGGCTTCGAGGTGGACGTCGACGTCGACATGCTGCCGATCGAGCAGTTCGGCCCGAAGGACCTCACCATCGCCAGCCGCGACCTCGACGGCTCGCATCCGTGGCTCGACCCGCGGGAGCCGGTGACCCTGCTGCACCTGCTCCGCGCGGCGCACAAGGTGAGCCTGCCGGCCGACGAGACGGCCGCCCGGCTGGCACTGCTCGGCTACCCGCTGGAGCCCGGCTGGGAGTCGCTGGTCACCGAGCCCGACGACCTGGTGCTCATCTCGCGCGACCTCGACAGCACCTCGCCCTGGCTGGAGCTGGCCGAGGAGGTGGCGCCGGTGCACGTCCTGCGCGCCGCCGAGCGGACCTCCCGGCCGGTGTCCGAGGTGGCGGCCCGGCTGCGCTCGTTCGGCTTCCGGCTGGGCGGCGACCTCGACGCCATCGAGGTGGTGAAGCTGGAGCCGGAGGACCTGCAGCTGGCCAGCCGCGACCTCGACGGCTCGCAGCCCTGGCTCGACTCCTCCCGGCCGGTACCGCTGATCCACCTGCTGCGCGCCGCCGAGTCGACCGGCCGCGAGGTCGGCGACGTGGCCGCCCGGCTGGCCGCCTGCGGCTACCGCGTCGACGTCGACCCCGACGCGATCCTCATCGACCACCTGGAGCCCGACGACCTCACCATCACCAGCGAGGACCTCGACGGCTCCGACCCCTGGCTCGACCCGATGAAGCCGATCCCGACCATCCGCGTCCTGCGGGCCGCCCAGCGCACCCGGCGCAGCGTGCACGACATCGCCGCGCGGCTGACCTTCCTGGGGTACGCCGTGAGCCTGCACGGCGCCGGCCCGTCCCTGGACCAGGTGGAGCCCGACGACCTGCTCATCACCAGCCGCGACCTGGACGGCTCGCAGCCCTGGCTGGACCTGGACGAGCAGGTGCCGCTCCCCCACCTCCTCCAGGCGGCCCGGCGCGTCCGCCGCCCGGTGCACGAGATCGCGGCCCGCCTGGAGACCCTCGGCTACAACGTGGACGTGGACCTGAGCTCCATCGCGGTCGACTCGGTGAAGCCGAACGACCTCCTGCTGGCTAGCACCGACCTCGACGGCTCCCGCCCGTGGCTGGACGCCTCGCAGCCGGTACCGCTCAACCACCTGCTGGCCGCGGCGCAGAAGACCCGCAAGCCGATCGAGGACGTGAGCGCCCGGCTGCGCGCGCTGGGCTACTCCGTCCCGGACGTCGACTCGCGCCTGCCGCGCCTGCGCCCCGGCGGGGTGTGAGTCAGGAGCGCAGCGCCGGGAGCAGCATCGACTCGGACCAGTCGAGGAAGTCGTGCTGGTTGCCGCCGCCGATCTGGAGCAGCGCGATGTGGGTGAAGCCCGCGTCCATGAAGGCGCGGATCGCCGACACGTGCCGGTCGAGGTCCGGGCCGCACGGGATCGACGCGGCGACGTCGTCCTCGGTGACGAACGACGACGCCGCGTCGAACGCCCGCGGGTCCGGCAGTTCGGCCATCACCGGCCACTGGAGGCCGAACCAGCGGAACTGGTCGAGCGCCCGCTTGCGGCACTCCGACTCGTCCGGGCCGTAGCACAGCGCGACCTGCCCGTAGAAGGGCTTGTCGGGGATGCGCAGCGACGGGTCGGGCTGCACCGCCACGACCCCGTCGGAGAGGGAGGCCGCCACCTCCAGCGAGTCGTGGCCCGACACCGCCATCACGACCGGGACACCCTCGTCGGGGCGGTCCCACAGGCGGGCCTCCGGCACCTCGTAGTAGGTCCCGGAGTGGCGCACGATCTCGCCGTCGAGCAGCGGATTGATGATCTCCAGCGCCTCGGCCAGCATCTCGTGCCGCTGGGTGCGGTGCGGCCAGGCGCCGGCGACGTGCTCGTTGAGGTTCTCCCCCGCGCCGACGCCCAGCGTGAAGCGGCCCTGGGACATGACGCCGATCGTCGCCGCCTGCTGCGCGACGACGGCCGGGTGGTAGCGGCGGGTCGGGCAGGTGACCATCGTCATCAGCTCGAGGCTCTCCGTGGCGTAGGCCGCCGCGCCCAGCACCGACCAGGCGAACGGCGAGTGCCCCTGCTCGGTCAGCCACGGGCTGAAGTGGTCGGACACGGCCGCGAAGTCGTAGCCGGCCTCTTCCGCCCGGACCGCGTCGTCGACGAGCTCGTTGGGGCCGGTCTGTTCACACAGCAGTGTGTAGCCGAAGTTCACCATGCCGAGCCGGATACCCGCTGCGGGGCCGGTTACGCCGATTTCGCAAGGGCCGGAACATCCTTGGGAAAGGCCCAGCACATAGGGGAGAATCAATTGATGTCTCCCTATCGGCCGGTGGTTCGGCACCCCGTTTTCGGCCGGGTGCTGCCGGCCCTGGTGCTCTCGGCGGTCGGCGACGGCATGAGCGCCGTCGCGGTGGGCTGGCTCGCGCTGGAGCTGGCGCCGGAGCGGTCGCGGGGGCTGTGGGTCGGGCTCGCGGTGGCCGCGTACGCGCTGCCCGGCGCGGTCGGCGCGGTCGTGCTGGCCCCGGCCCTGCGGGGGCGCAGCGGCGCGCACCTGGCCGGGCTCGACGCGACCCTGCGGGCGGTGTTCCTGGGCGCGATCGGGCTGCTCGCGGCCTGCGAGGCGTTGACGATTCCGCGGTACATCGGGCTGCTCGCACTGTCCGCGCTGCTCAACGCCTGGGGCACGGCCGGGCGGTACACCCTGGTGGCCGAACTGCTGCCCAAGGAGCTCCACCTGGCGGCGAACGCGCTGCTCACGGCCATCGCGGAGGCGTCCACAGTGGCCGGTCCGGCGCTCGCCGGGCTGCTCATCGCCGTGCTGGGCGCGCCGGCCGTACTCACCATCGACGCGGCCACGTTCGCTGTGCTGGCGCTGTCGTTCCGGCTGGTCCGGCCGGTGCCGCGGGCCGGGCCGGGTGCCGAGCGCGCCGCGGGGCTGGCGGTGATCCGCCACGACCGGCAGCTGCTCCGCCTGACCGCCCTCTCGGCCGGGTTCTTCCTGCTCTTCGGGCCGATTCCGGTGGCGGTACCGCTGTTCGCCGGATCGGCGGCGGAGGTGGGCCTGCTGTACTCGGCGTTCGGCGTCGGCGCCGTCATCGGGGCGGTCACCGTCGGGCAGCTGCGGCGGCTCCCGCTGTGGCCGGTGACCATCGGCGCGGTCCTGTGCTTCGGCCTGCTCCTGGTGCCGCTCGGCCTGGGCCTGCCGCTCTGGGCCGACCTGCTCACGCTGGCCCTGGCCGGCCTCGCCTGGGCACCGTTCCCGGCGGCGAGCACGGCCCTGTTCCAGCGTGCGGTGCCGGCCGAGCGGCTCCCGCCGGTGCTGGCCGCCCGCAGCGCGGTGCTGGTGCTCGCCACGCCGGTGGGCACGCTGCTCGGCGCGCCGCTGGTGCACACGGCGGGCCCGGCCGCGACCTTCGTGCTGTGCGGGGCGGGGACGGTCGCGGTCGGCTGCGTGGCGCTGGTGGTGCACCTGCGCAGCCGCGTGCCGCGCGTCGACCGGGAGCTTCAGGCCACCTCGTCCAGCACGTTGCGGTAGGAGCACAGCCGGGCGGTGTACTCGCGCAGGACGCGGACCGCCATGTCGAGGTCGTCGGTGAGCACGTCCGGCAGGTCGACGAGCAGCCGGCGCCCGTCGATCGTGCCGTACCCGCTGACCTCGAACCGGCCCTCCCGGACCCACAGGTCGACGCCCAGGTCGACCGTGGTGCGGTCGTAGCGCAGAACGACCCCGACGAGCGCGAAGGGCGCCTCGCCGGGGCCGATGCGGCCGATGAGCTCCCAGTGCATCGGCCCGTGGGTGGCGGCGATCTGCTGGCCGTACCGCTGGAAGTCCTCGCAACTGGCGTTGAGCGCGGCCAGCAGCGTGGCGGCGCCGGTCGATCGGGGGTCCATCGTCATCCTCCTGCTGCTCGATATGCGGCGCCGACCGAGGTCGGGGTCGTGCCGCTGCTGTAGAGGCCGGTGTCTCCGGACTTGCTGCTGGGCAGCGAGAACCACGCGTAGCGCTCGACGTAGGACAGGCCCTGGAGCATGGCCGTCGAGTTCTTCACGAACGTCACCTGCTGGTCGGTGCTCGGATAGACCGTCCCGTTGTCGAAGCGCATCAGCGCGTACTCGGTGAGCCAGATGGGCAGCTTGTAGCGGTTGTAGACGTTCTGGATATAGCTCTTGAGCTGGTTGGTGGCGGCGGTGGAGAAGTCGCCGCCGTACCAGTGCAGGGCGATGAAGTCGACCCGGTAGCCGCGGGACTTGACGCCACTCATGAACTGGTCGAACCAGCCGCCGGGCGTGTCGGCGCCGTAGGCCGGGGCCGGGCTGCCCAGCCGCAGGCCGGTCGCCTGCAGCTGCGGCCACAGGTCGAGCACCTGCTGCACCGACATGTTGGACTGTTCCTTGAGGTCGGGCTCGTTGAAGCCCAGCAGCACCTTGCCGTTGGCCTTGGCCTTGTTCAGGTTGCCGCTGGTGACCGAGGCGCCGCCCCAGATCATCGGCACGTACTCGACGCCCGAGATCGCCGCGACGCTCGGATCGGCCGACCAGTTGTAGTACCAGGACGCCTTCACGTCGCGCAGCGCCTGGCCGTTGCCGGAGAAGTTGTAGGTGCTCACGCCCTTCTTCGCGGTCTTCACGGCGGGCGGGGCGGCGACGACGCTCTTCGATGCCGAGGGGGACGCCGACGGCGGCGCGCTGGACGGCGCGGGCGCGACCGAGGAGGGCGGCTCCGCGCCGGGCGTCTCGGAGGCGGCCGCCGCGATCTGCTGCTCGGGCTGCTCCTCGCCCTGCGTGGTGAGGTAGACGGCGCCGGCCGCGCCGGCGATCGCGACCGTCGCCGCGACGCCGACCATGGCCGGCTTCAGCGCGGCGAACCAGCCGGCGATCATCGCCTTGAACCCGCCGGCCCCCGCGCCGGCGCCGACCGACAGCGCGCCGGTCTTGGCCGCCGCCGCGCTGAACACGAACGGCACGGGCACCAGCGCGACGCCCGCGAGCAGGCGCTCGGCGGCGACCAGGTCGTTCCAGGCCCGGTCGCAGCGCTGGCACTCGCGGGTGTGCCGGGCCAGCCGCTTGCGCCACAGCGCGCTCGGCCGGCCGTCCCAGCGGGTGACGATGGAATGCAGCTCCGGGCAGCGGGGCCGCCCGGCGAGCGCCCGCACCACCGCCCGGGCCGAGTCGAGCTGGGCCTTCATCCGCTGGATGCGCACCGCGGCGTGTTGCCGGCTGATGTGCAGCGCCTCGACGACCTCCTCGCGGTCGAGCTGGCCGGCGGCCTCCAGCCACCACAGCGAGAGCAGCTCGCGGTCGTCGTGGTCGAGCCAGCGGGTCGCCTCGGCGACCTCCTGCCGCTGGCCGGACAGGCGCAGCCGGGTGATCGCCAGGTCGGCGAAGTCGGCGCCGGGGTCGGCGGTGTCGGTCGGGTCGGCCCAGTCGCCGACCAGCGGTGCCTGGACCTGGCGGCGGTGCCGGTCGCGGACCTGGGACATGGCGATCGCGACCGCCCAGGAGCGGAAGCTCTCCGGATCGCGCAGCCGCGGGAGGCCGTCGACGATGCGCAGCATCGTCTCCTGGACCACGTCGTCGACGTCGGCGTGCCCCTGCAGCGCCCGCCCGACGATGTTGTAGATCAACGGCAGGTACTCACCGACCAGGGCATCGAGTGCCCGCTGGTCGCCGGCTCGCGCCGCGATCACCGTGGCCGTGCTCATCCGCGTCCTCCTGTCGAACCTATTCAGGAGACGTGAGCACGCAGGGTCAATAACAGGTTCCGAAAAACTACTTTGCGCGACGTCTCAGCAACAGCCGGATGCCGATCACGAGCATGACGAGACCGGCGGCGTAGAGGATGCCGTTGATCGTGCCGCTGACCGCGTCGAACGGGACGTCGCTCTCCGGGTCGCTGTTGTCGGCGACCGCCCAGGTCCAGGTGGCGCCGCAGCACAGCGCCACCACGGAGAGCACGACGAGGACGATGCCGCCCACCAGGGTGTTGGGGCCGGCCGGCGCCGGCAGGGGCGGGTGCTCGGCCGGCGCCGGCTGCGGGATCGACCGCGGGTCGCGGGCCGGCAGCCAGACCGTGACCCGGGCGAGGGTGGCGTCGATCTGTCGCAGGAGATCCGGCGGTACCGGATGCATCGTCGGCTCGACCCGGACGGTGATGCTGTCGTGGCCGATCAGCTGGCGGCCGCCGTCGGGGTACGCGAGGCAGACCGCGCACTCCCGGTAGAGCACCGTCGCCGCCGCGTCGTCGTGCTGGAGGCTCACGCCGTCGGCGCCGACGATCAGCCGGCCGTACCGCGGCCCGGCCACCACCACGGTCGAGGACGTCGGCGCGGCGGCGTAGCCGGCCCACTCGGCGTCGAGGTCGCCGGGCACCTGGAGCAGGCCGCTGTCGAGCGCGGCCAGGGCGGTCCGGTGGACGTCGGCGACGGTGACCGCGTGCAGCTCCTCGCGGACCTGCTCGACGTCGCGGACCGGCTCGCTGAGCAGCAGGTTGAGCGCCTGGCTCGGCAGCCGGCCCACCGCCGCCATCGGGCCGGTCAGGGCGTCGTCGGCCTTGGCCCGGACCGCGTCGACGTCGGCCCGCTCGATCCGGCCGACCCGCAGCTTGGCCAGCACGTCGACGAACCCGCCGAGCACGGCGTCGTGCTTGCCGGGCGCCGCGTCGGCGAAGGCGGTCACCGCGGCGAAGCCGTCGCCGCGCGGGGCGTAGGAGGCGGTGGCGGTGTACGAGTTGCCGTCCTCCTGGCGCAGCGTGCGGAACAGCTCACGCTCCAGCACGCCGGCGAGGACGGAGCCGGGGGTGCCGCGCCGCACGATGCCGTCGAAGACGACGTGCGTGCCGGGGCCGGTGAACCACGCCGGGGTGCGGGGCAGCGCCGACGAGGGCGGCGGGACCGGCTGGCGGACCCCGTCGCGCAGCCGCAGCCGCAGGCCCGGCGGCATCCGGCGGCCGGCCACCCAGAGCACGGCGTTCTGCCGGGTGAACCAGTTGGCCGCCCAGCGGTGCAGGTGCTCGCCGGTGATCCGGGGCAGCCCCATCTCCTCGTAGCTCACGAGGCCGTAGTCGCGGGCGCCGTAGCGCCACAGGGGCATCAGCTCGTTGACGCTCATCCCCCGGCCGGCCGCCTCGGCCCGCAGGATCGTCCGCTCGGTCTCCAGCCGGTCCAGCGGCGGGTCGAGCAGCGAGTCGCAGACGCCGGTCAGGTACGCGGTGATGTCGTCCTCGCCGCCCTGGAGCGTGAACGTCGTCGAGATCGCGCCGGTGGCGCCGTTGTAGTGGTAGTCGGTGAGCCCGTGCCGGTGCAGGACCAGGTGTTCGAGCAGGTGGGTGATGCCGCGGTAGGGCAGCGCCTCGTCGACCTGGCCGACCCGGAACGTCAGGCCGGCGATCATCGGCCCGTCGTAGGGCGCGTACAGGGCCGGGACGCCGTCGACCTCCAGCCGTCGCATGCTCACCGCCCCAGCACCTGCGTGCGTAACGACGCGAACACCTCGTGCTCGTCGCCGAAGTAGCCCCAGAGGAACCCGGCGCCGAAGCCGCCGATGGCCTGGAAGTGCGGCCGGGCCGCGGCGAGGTCGCCCATCTTGCCGTAGACCAGGGCGAAGTAGTTGTGGGCGGTGATCGCCCGGTAGCCGCGGGCCCGGAACGCGGGATGGCGCACCGAGCGGGCGGCCGCCTCGTCGATCTCCGCCCGGACCGCGGGCCGGCGCAGGTAGGCGACGGTGTTGCGCTCGTCGTCCCAGTCCATGCCGATCTCGACGTGCGCCTCGACCATGCTGAGCGCGGCCAGCGAGCCGTCGGGACCCCGGCGCATGCACTCCAGGCCGAACGCGTGGGCCTTCTCGTCGGTGCCGCCCCACTTCGGGCAGTACTGCTGCACGACCGAGGCCTGCGCGACGAACACGTGCGGGACGTGGCGGGCCAGCCGGTCGTACCGCCGGCGCACCTCGGCCTGCCCCAGTTCCAGGCCACGGTTGATCTTCAGCCGCTGCACCCACGCCGAGGTGTTGCCCGGCTCCTCGGCGGTGACGCCGATGAGGATGCGCTCCGCGCGGCGCAGGTAGTCGTGGAAGTTCGCGAACTGCTCCTGGCTCACGTGCTGGGCGCGGGCGCCGGTGCGCATCCGCCAGCCCACGGTGATCAGGCGGGCCGCGTGGAGCACCCGCGCGAGCGTGCCGGGCTCGTGCTCGGCCGCGGCCCGCAGGAACGCGTCGCTGCCGTTCGTGTCCGACACGATGCGCACCGCATACTCGTGATCGTCCGGGTCGGTGAGCCGGGCGAAGAACGCCGCGACCGCCGGCCAGTTGCGCCGGTCCACCTCGGCGCGCAGCTGCCGCAGCTCCGGGTAGGGCGCGACAGGGTCAAAATCGATCACGCCGCGAGAGCCTAGGTGAACGAACCTCGGATCGGTGTCCCCGTTTCTGTCACTTTCGAGCGACCGTCCCGGGCGGCCTGCGTGCTCGGTTGCGCTCGGTTTGGCATGTGGCTGGTGAGGCAGAGCCGGGCTGGTGGGGCAGAATGCTGGATCGTGACGACCTCCATTCATCAGCGGATCGCGGAAGAGCTCGGCGTCAGGGAGCGGCAGGTGACCGCCGCGGTGGACCTGCTCGACGGCGGGGCGACCGTGCCGTTCATCGCGCGGTACCGCAAAGAGGCGACCGAGATGCTCGACGACGCCCAGCTCCGCACGCTGGAGGAGCGGCTGCGCTACCTGCGGGAGATGGAGGAGCGGCGGGCCGCGATCCTCGAGTCGATCCGCAGCCAGGGCAAGCTCGACGAGGCGCTCGAGGCGCAGATCATGGCGGCCGACTCGAAGGCCCGCCTGGAGGACATCTACCTGCCGTACAAGCCGAAGCGGCGGACCAAGGCGATGATCGCCCGCGAGGCCGGCCTGGAGCCGCTCGCCGACGGGCTGCTCGCCGACCCGGGCGTCGACCCGCAGGCGGCCGCCGCCGTCTTCGTCGACCCGGAGAAGGGCGTCAACGACGCCGCCGCCGCGCTCGACGGCGCGCGGGCGATCCTGGTCGAGCGGATGTCGGAGGACGCCGACCTGATCGGCGAGCTGCGCGAGAAGATGTGGGCGCAGGGCCGGCTGGTCTCCCGGGTCCGGTCCGGCAAGGAGACCGACGGCGCCAAGTTCGCCGACTACTTCGACTTCAGCGAGCCGTACACCAAGCTCCCCTCGCACCGCATCCTCGCCATGTTCCGCGGCGAGAAGGAGGAGATGCTCGACCTCGCCATGGAGCCGCTGGCGTCCGACGACGACGTGTCGCTCTACGAGCCGGCGATCGCCTCCCGCTTCGGCATCCGCGACGACGGCCGGCCGGGCGACAAGTGGCTCAACGACACCGTCCGCTGGGCCTGGCGCACCCGCATCCTCGTCCACCTGGGCATCGACCTGCGGATGCGGCTCTGGCAGGCGGCCGAGGAGGAGGCCGTGCGGGTCTTCGCGGCCAACCTGCGCGACCTGCTGCTGGCCGCGCCGGCCGGCACCCGCGCCACGATGGGCCTCGACCCGGGCTTCCGCACCGGCGTCAAGGTGGCCGTCGTCGACGCCACCGGCAAGGTGGTCGACACCCACACGATCTACCCGCACGTGCCGCAGAACCGCTGGAAGGAGTCGATCACGGTCCTGGCCGCGCTGTGCCAGAAGCACAACGTGGAGCTGATCGCGATCGGCAACGGCACCGCCTCCCGCGAGACCGACAAGCTCGCCGCCGACCTGGTCAAGGAGTTTCCGCAGCTCAAGGTGACGAAGGTGATGGTGTCGGAGGCCGGCGCCTCGGTCTACTCCGCCTCCGCCTTCGCCTCCCAGGAGCTGCCCGGCCTCGACGTGTCGCTGCGCGGCGCGGTGTCGATCGCCCGGCGTCTCCAGGACCCGCTGGCCGAGCTGGTGAAGATCGACCCGAAGTCGATCGGCGTCGGGCAGTACCAGCACGACCTCTCGGAGTCGAAGCTCAGCCGCTCGCTCGACGCGGTCGTCGAGGACTGCGTCAACGGCGTCGGCGTCGACGTGAACACCGCCTCCGCCCCGCTGCTGACCCGCGTCTCGGGCATCGGCGGCAGCCTGGCCGACGCGATCGTGGCGCACCGCGACGCCAACGGCCCGTTCCGCAACCGCAGCGCGCTCAAGGGCGTGGCCCGCCTCGGCCCGAAGGCCTTCGAGCAGTGCGCCGGCTTCCTGCGCATCCCGGACGGCGACGACCCGCTCGACGCCTCGTCGGTGCACCCCGAGTCGTACCCGGTGGTCCGCCGCATCCTGGCCACCACCGACGGCGACATGAAGTCGCTGGTCGGCAACACCCGGGTGCTGACGAAGCTCAAGCCGGCCGACTTCGTCGACGACAAGTTCGGCCTGCCGACCGTCACCGACATCCTCAAAGAGCTGGAGAAGCCGGGCCGCGACCCGCGGCCGGCCTTCCGCACGGCCGAGTTCGCCGAGGGCGTCGAGACCCTGGGCGACCTGAAGCCGGGCATGCTCCTGGAGGGCGTGGTCACCAACGTGGCGGCCTTCGGCGCGTTCGTCGACATCGGCGTCCACCAGGACGGGCTGGTGCACGTGTCGGCGCTGTCCCGCACGTTCGTGAAGGACCCGCGCGAGGTGGTGAAGCCGGGCGACATCGTGCGCGTGAAGGTGCTCGACGTCGACATCCTGCGCAAGCGCATCTCGCTGACCCTGCGCCTGGAGGACGAGGCCACCCAGCAGCGCGACCCGTCGGCCCCGCGCGGCGAGCGCGGCGGCCAGCGTGGCGGCGGCCAGGGTGGTCAGGGCGGCCAGGGTGGTCAGCGCGGCGGCCAGGGCGGTGGCGGCCAGGGCGGCCAGCGCCGCGACGGCCGCGGCGGTGGCGGCGGTGGCGGCGGCGGCCGTCAGCAGTCGCGCGACTCGTTCCAGGGCGGCGGCGCGCTGGCCGACGCCCTGCGCCGGGCCGGCCTCGACAAGGGGCTCGACGGCCTCAACAAGAAGAAGTAGCCCGCAGCAGGCGCCAGACCGTCGTCCGCATCCGGCCCGTGGACTCCAGGGCCGGTCGGACGGGGACGTCGTAGGTGGCGAGCGGCTCGAAGAGGCGTTCGGGCAGGTAGCCGCGGCCGGGATCGCCGACGAGGACGGTCCCGGTGCCCGCGCGCAGCACCGGCAGTACACCGGCCACCACCGTCGGACTGTAGAACAGGTCGCCCGCCAGCAGGACGTCCGCGGGCACGACCGCCGGTGCGGTGCTGATCGTGACGCCGTTCAGCGCCGCGTTGCGCCCGGCGGCCGCGAGCGCCGCCGGGTCGCTGTCCACGGCGGTCACCGCGGCCGCGCCGGCCCGGGCCGCGGCGATGGCGACCAGGCCGGAGCCGGCGCCCAGGTCGACGACGGTCCGCCCGGCGACGAGCTCCGGGCGATCGAGCACGAACCGGGCCAGCGCGATCCCGCCCGGCCAGGCGAACGACCAGAACGGCGGCGGCGAGTCGCTGCGGTAGCCGCCGGTCGCCTCGTACAGCCCGACCTCCTCGCCGGCGAGGTCCAGGGTCACCTCGGGAACCATCGGGACGCTCACGGCCCCGACGGTACCGTCGGAACCATGCGAGCTGTGGTGGGACTCCAGGACGTCGAGCTGCCGGATCCTGAACCCGGCCCGCGCGATCTGCTGGTGCGGGTCGAGGCCGTCTCGGTGAACCCTGTCGACGTGAAGCAGCGGGCGAGCGGGGTGCAGAAGGTCCTCGGCTACGACGCGTCCGGGGTGGTGACGGAGGTCGGCGCCGACGTCGGCCTGTTCCGGGTGGGCGACGAGGTGTACTACGCCGGCGCGCTCGACCGGCCCGGCACGAACGCCGAGCTGCACCTGGTCGACGAGCGCATCGCCGGGCACAAGCCGCGCTCGCTGACGTTCGCCGAGGCGGCCTCCCTGCCGCTGACCACGATCACGGCGTGGGAGTCGCTGTTCGACCGGTTCCGGCTGGCCCCCGACAGCACCGGCACGCTGCTCGTGCTGGGCGCGGCCGGCGGGGTCGGCTCGATGATCATCCAGCTCGCCCGGGCGCTGACCCGGGTGACCGTGGTCGGCACCGCGTCGCGGCCCGAGTCGCGGGAGTGGGCGCGCGGGCTCGGCGCGCACGACGTGGTCGACCACCGGCACCTCCCCGAGGCGGTGGATTTCGTCTTCTCCCCGCACACCGCCGGGCAGATCGAGACGTTCGCCCGGATCCTCCGGCCGGGCGGCCAGATCACCGCGATCGACGAGCCGCCGGGGCTCGACCTACTGCCGCTGAAGGAGAAGAGCATCAGCTTCCACTGGGAGCTGATGTTCACCCGGTCGCTGTTCGAGACGCCGGACATGGTGGTGCAGCACGAACTGCTGGACCGGGTCGCCGACCTGGTCGACGCGGGGACCGTCCGGCACACGATGACGCGGGAGCTGGGCCCGATCGCCGCGGTACAGCTGCGGGAAGCCCACCAAATGGTGGAGGAGGGCCACATGACGGGCAAAGTGGTGGTTGCCGGGTGGTGAGGCGCGGCCAGTAGGGTGGTTGCCGAACTTTCCAACCGCCCCGCTGGAAGGACCGTCCGTGTTGCTGGACTACGGCGCGCTGATCGCGCTGGCCATCTGGATCGCCTTTGCGGTGGTCAGCCTCTGGCGGTCCCGCGCCCGGCTGCCGGAGGCGGGGCCGGTCCGGACCGACCCGCCCGGCGACGAGCCGCCGGCGGTCGTCAGCCTCATGATCAACCGCTGGCGGGCCGACGAGGACGCGATCGACGCCACCCTGCTCGACCTGGCCGCGCGGGGCTTCCTGGAGCTGCGCCAGCCCGGCGACGACCCGGCCGAGACGACGGTCCGGCTGCGCAAGGGCGACGGACGCAGCCTCACGCCCTACGAGCAGCAGATCCTCGACCGGGTCCACCGCCTGTCGGTCAACGGCGAGACGTCGCTGAGCAGCCTGGCGTTCGGCAGCTGGTCGGAGGCGCGGCGCTGGCGCGGCGCGTTCTACCGGGCGGTCGTCGAGGAGGCGCGCAACCGCGGCCTGTCCCGTCGCCGGCTCTCCCGCAAGAGCACCCGGGCGCTGCTGCTGGGCGCGGCCGCGCCGACCCTGCTCACCTGGTTCACCTGGTGGTGGGTGGCCCGGGACCTGGGCGCCAACCTGGCCGACCAGATCACCGGTGCGACGATCGCCACCATCGGGCTGGGCATCGTGCTGTACCTCGTCGTCGACTTCGGCTGGAGCGACCAGAGCACGCCGGAGGGGCAGCGCAGCGCCGCCGGCTGGCTGGCCTACCGGGCGCACCTGGAAGAGGTCGACGGCGTGGCCGATCTGGCCCCGGCGGACATCGCGTCGTGGGGCCGGGACATGGCGTTCGCCTCGGCGCTGGGGGTGCTGTCGACGGACGAGGCGCTCGTCCGCCTTACCCCGCAGGCCCGCTTCGGAGGCCGTCAGGCCTCCTGACCGCTCCTGGTCCGCGCTTGGGAGGGCGCCTTCAGCCGTTCGGGCCTTCAGTCGGGACTCGTCAGGCCTGGCCGCGCAGCAGCAGGGTCAGGAACTCCGCGTTCGACTGCGTCCGGGCGAGCCGGTCGAGCAGCTGCTCGGTCGACGCCTGCCCGTTGAGGGCCTTCCGCAGCCGCTGGACGGCGAGCAGCTCATCCGGGTGGAGGATGACGTCGTCGCGCCGGGTGCTGGAGCCGTCGATGTCGATCGCCGGGAACACGCGCTTGTCGGCGAGCTTCCGGTCGAGCTTGAGCTCCGCGTTGCCGGTGCCCTTGAACTCCTCGAAGATCACCGTGTCACCGGTGGAACCGGTCTCCACCAGGGCGGAGGCGATGATCGTCAGGGAGCCGCCGTTCTCGATGTTGCGGGCCGCGCCCAGCAGCCGCTTCGGCGGGTAGAGCGCGTTGGCGTCGATGCCGCCGGTGAGGATGCGTCCGGAGGCGGGCGCCGCGTTGTTGTAGGCCCGGCCGAGCCGGGTGATCGAGTCGAGCAGCAGGACCACGTCGTGGCCCAGCTCGACCAGGCGCTTGGCACGCTCGATCGCGAGCTCCGCCACGCCGGTGTGCTCGTTGGCCGGCCGGTCGAAGGTCGAGGCGATGACCTCACCCTGCACCGACCGCTGCATCTCGGTGACCTCCTCGGGCCGCTCGTCGACGAGCAGGACCATGAGGTGGCATTCGGGGTTGTTGGTGGCGATGGCGTTGGCGATCGCCTGCAGCACCATCGTCTTGCCCGCCTTGGGGGGTGAGACGATGAGCGCCCGCTGGCCCTTGCCGATCGGCATGACCAGGTCGATGAGGCGGGTCGTCAGCTGCCGCGGGCCGGTCTCCAGCCGCAGGCGCTCCTGCGGGAACAGCGCGGTGAGCTTGCTGAACTCGGGCCGGTTGCGGGCCCACTCCGGGTCGCTGCCGTGGACGGTGTCGAGCCGGGTGAGGGTCGAGCCGTTGGCGCTGCCGGTGATCGCGTCGCCGTGGCGCAGCCCGTACTTGCGGACCATGGCGGCCGGGACGGCGACGTCATCGGGGCTGGGCAGGTAGCTCTCGACCCGGAGGATCATCTTGTCGCGGTGGACGTCGACGATGCCGGCGACGTCGCGGGCCTCGGCGGAGCTGGGCGGCTGCGGCTGGTTGGCCGGGCGGCTGTGGTCGCGGTTGCGTGAACGCGTGCGACGGGTCTTGTTCTGCGCGTTTTGCTTGGGGGTGGTCCGATCCAACACTTCGGTTGGGGCCATGGGCGTCCTCCTAAGGGACTTGCGGCCGGTGGAACGGTGGTGCTTGGTTTGGTTCGCGTGACCGGCTGGCGCGATGTGCGCTGCGTGTGCGGTGGCCGCTGACTTGGCTGGCTTCCTGCGAGAGCGTGACACGCGGTGGCGAAGGTCGTCCCCGGGCGGCCAGATTGCCGACATCCGCGGGACTGGCTCGACGGTAACTCGTGTATCGCCCCTGAGCAAGCCCAGCGCGCCGTGTCGCGCGCTACCGTCCGGCACCCGAACGGGTTCCTGACCGGCACCGGCCCGCCGGTTTTCCGAATGGCGTCACGGCACGTTTCGCAGAAGCCCTCGGCGCCGGCGGTCACCCGGACGCTGCGCCGCCCGGGAGTTCGCCCACGCGGGCTGACGCCTGACGTTTCCGGAGGCGCCGCAGCGGTAACAGACTAGATGTGGACCTTCGCCTCACCGTCGACCTGCCACGGGACCTGGACCGGATGAACACCCTCCGGCACGTGCTGGACGGTGCCCTGGACGGCCTCGGCGTGGCCCCGCAGGCCCGCGAGGACATCGGTCTGATCGTCAGCGAGACCTGGGCGAACGTGATCGCCCACGTCACGGTCGGGGTCGCCTTTCAGGTGCGGGCGACCGTCGATGAGGAGCAGTGTGTGATTGAAGTCACGAACCCCGGGGATCAGGCTTCCGACGTACTGAACGCGCTGACGGCCTCCGGGCATTCCCTCCGGATCGTCTCCACCCTCGCCGACGCGGTCGACGTGGACCGCGACGGCCTGCTCGTGAAGGTCACGAAGAAGCTATGACCACCTTCGCCGCCTTGGCCACCGCCGCCCCGGACGGCGCGGTCACCGTGACCGCCACCGGAGAACTGGACATGACCAGCGCTCCCGAACTGATCACGGTCCTCCGCGACGCGATCCGGCGATACAAGCCCAAACGGGTCGATCTCGACCTGTCTGGCGTTCCGTTCCTGGACTCGACGGGCATCCAGGTGCTCGTCGCCGCCAACGCAGACGTCAAGGGAGGGGTACGCATCACGGGTACCAGCCCGGCCGTGCACCGGCTACTGCGGATGACCGGCCTGCTCGGGGAGTTCGGTGTCACCGACGACCAGTTGGCAACCGAACAATGATCACCCCGGCACCCGGACCGGAGTCAGCCGGACCACAGCAGGGATTGTCAGCAGGAGGTGCACGATGGAGTCCACGTTCGAAGCGGTCCGTGCCGAAGCGCTCTTCGCCTCCACGTTGCAGATGTCCCAGACCCCGGCCGACGCGGACGTGCGCGCGGCGGTCACCCACACCCTGCGCCGGATCGGCGTCCAGGGCTGCGTGGCCCGCGTGGCGACCGAGTTCGGCGACCACCCCGAGACCGCCGGCCCGCGGATGCACTGGGCGCTGCGCATGATCCGTCACGCGTACGCCGAGTCCTGCACGCCGGAGGTCTTCAACACCGCACCGGCGGCGCTGGCCTGAGCTGCCCGGCCTGAAAGTTGCACGGTTGGTGTGGTTGTCCGGGGTCCCGGCGAAACTGCAAAGCCCCCGCCCAGAGTGGGCGGGGGCTTGCGAATCCTTCGGCCGTGAAGCGGGTCTCGGCCTACGACTTGGGGTGTGTCAGACCGCGCGGATGTTGTCGGCCTGCGGCCCCTTCTGGCCCTGCGTGATCTCGAACTCGACCTTCTGACCCTCGGTCAGCTCGCGGTAGCCGGTGGCCTGGATCGCCGAGTAGTGCGCGAACACGTCGGGGCCGCCGTTGTCCTGCGAGATGAAGCCGTAGCCCTTCTCCGAGTTGAACCACTTCACCGTGCCTGATGCCACGTGTAACTCCTTAGCGACGACGCCCCGACCCGCACCTCACGAGTCAATGTTGAAACAGGCGCACGCCACGGTGAGACGGTAGCTTGCGCGCTGCCAAAACGCAGCCCCGGTATCGGGATACGGACCTGATCGACTACCAAACTGAAATGCACCAGCAATAGTTGTGAACACTCAGCGTATTGAGCTACTGAACAGTCAGTGATATAGCGACCTGCTTCAACCTCATGGGAGCGCTCATCTCGCGTTCGGCGGCGAGATCTAGTACAGTCGGCTGCGTTCACATCGTCCGAACGGTCAGATCAACCGGCCACGGACGGTGGGACCCCGTCCAGCAGCGGCGGATCGTCCTCGGTGAACCTCGCAGGTCTTGCACCGGCGCTCAAGAAACGGGTGCCGAGAGCGATTCCCGACCGGCGCCAGCTCAGTCCGCCCTCTTGCGGCCTCGACGTGCTGGCCGGCGACGTCATCCAACCCCTCCGCGCAGCCTCGTGCCTGCGCATCGTCGCCGTCACCCGGTCACCCGCACCAGAAGGGTCTGACCCCAGTGACCATTTCCGTCGACCACGCCATCGACCGCGCGCTCGCCGCCGCTACTCCGGCCGGTCAGCAGGAGCACACCACCAGCACCCGCGCGACCGACGCACAGGCCAAGGCGCTGCTGTCCTTGATGGCCGACCTCCCCGCCGGTCCCGACCGCGACCGCGTGCGGTCCCGGCTGATCGAGCTGTACATCCCGCTCGCCGAGTACCTGGCCCGCCGCTTCCGCAACCGCGGCGAGCAGTTCGACGACCTGGTCCAGGTGGCCAACCTGGGCCTCATCAAGTCTGTCGACGGCTACGACCCGACCCGCGGCGCCGCCTTCACCAGCTACGCGATCCCGATGATCGTCGGGGAGCTGAAGCGGCACTTCCGGGACAAGGGCTGGGACGTCCGGGTCCCCCGGCGCCTCCAGGAGCTGCGGCTGGAGATCAGCAAGGTGAGTGAGCCCCTTTCCCAAGCTTTGGGCCGGTCGCCCACCGTCGCCGACCTGGCGGCCCGCCTGAACGTCTCCGAGGAGGAGATCATCGAGGGCCTGGACTGCGGGCAGGCGTACCGCGCGCTGTCCCTGGACGCGCCCGCGGGCGACGGTGGCGACCCGACCGCGGCCGGCCTCGGCGACCTGCTGGGCGGCGAGGACCCCGACATGCAGAACGTGGAGAACCGCGAGTCCCTGCGGCCGCTGCTGGCCCGGCTGCCGCAGCGCGAGCAGAAGATCATCGCGATGCGCTTCCACGGCAACCTGACCCAGTCGCAGATCGCGGCCGAGCTGGGCATCTCGCAGATGCACGTGTCGCGCCTGCTGGCCGGCGCGCTGCGCACGTTGCGCACCGAACTGTCCGCGATTCAGGACTGACGCCGAAGCGGCGGCGCGCCGGCTCTTTCCCGGAGCCGGCGTGCCGTCGCTTTGTGCTTGAATTCACAATTCCGATCTGTCCGAAATACCGCGCATTTCCCGAAGCCATTCATGATCGACGGAAGCCTCTGGCTGTCATGACAGCCGGAACGCTCCGGCAATCATGGGAGCGGGTCAGCTGGAGCTGACGATGCTCGGGTTGGCCGTGACGAAGGCGGGAACCTGTTTGTCGCGGACCGCCGCCAGGAGCTCCAGCGTCGTCTGGTCCAGTGCCTCGGCGCCCGGGTGCTCGGTCGAGGCGTGGAAACCGCCGTTGTTCGTCTTCAGGGTCAACAGCCGGTCGCCGTCGATGCCGCGCATCGCGAAGATCCAGTCGTCCAGGCCGACCGGGCCCGTGTCGATGGTCATCGCGCGGCCGACCACGCTCAGCACACTGTTGAGCTTGCCCGGGTTGCCCAGGACCTCTTTGCTGGCGATCTTCTTCAGCAGGGCCTTGATGAACTGCTGCTGGTGGCGCTGGCGGTCGTAGTCCGAGTTCGGCAGCGTCTCACGCTGGCGGACGAAGTCCAGCGCCTCCCAGGCGGCCAGGTGCTGGAAGCCGACCTCGTACACCTTCGGGGTCACGCCCTTGATCGCGATGAGGTCCGTGCCGCCGCGGCCGTTGTCGCGCTGCTCGAACGGGACCTTGTGGTTCCCCTGCGCGTCCGTGCCGTTGTGCACCGAGACCGTGCGCTGGTCGACGTACATGTCCACGCCGCCCAGCACCTTCACGACCTCCTGGAAGCCCACGAAGTCGATGATCGCGGCCGCGTCGAAGGTGACGCCCCAGTTCTGCTTGATTGTCTGGGCGAGCAGGGTCGTGCCGTGCTTGCGCTGGTCCTTGCCGGTCAGTCCGTTGCCGCCGGCGGCGAAGGCCCCGTTGATCTTGTCCTTGCCGCCGGGGAAGGTCTGCTTCCCGTTGGGGTACTTCGGGATCGACACCCACGTGTCACGCGGGATCGAGATGAGGAACGCCATGTCGTGGCTGGCCGGAATGTGCAGGATGAGGATCGAGTCCGACCGGATGGAGTCGGTGGGATTCTGGTTCGGGCGCGGGTCGATGCCGATCAGCAGGATGTTCTTGGCGCCGCTGACCGAGGCGCGCTTGCCCTGCTCGACGGGCAGCAGATCTTCCTTGTGGACGCTGCGGGTGGCATACCCGAACACGACGTCCTTCAGGACGAACGTGGTGCCCGCACCGATCATCAGCAGCGAGCCCACCACGACGAGAATGCGAGCCCACAACGGATCCCGCCGGCCACGGCCCTTGCGCCGCGCCACGCCGCCCTTCGCCAACGCCTCCACTCCCCGATCGTCCCCGAACATGCGATTACGGTGAGTCAGCACGGCCGACCCCCGGAAGCCACCTGCACCGTACCTGGACAACGCGATATCGTCACGTCCCGGCGGAGCGGTGCCCTGACCGATACGGAGCGTGCTGTGGTGACGGTGATCCCGAAGGGGACCAGCGCGAGCCCGGCGGCGACCGGGCAGCGAAGCCTGTGGATCGCCGGGGGGCTCGTGCTCGCCTGGCTGCTCCCGCTGGCGACCCATGCCGTCCACCTCGACGTCGTGCTGCCGCTGGTGGTGCTGGCCGGGACGATGGCGGTGCAGCGGGGCTGCGTGGGGCTGATCGACCGGTTCGTCGTCTCCTGTGCGCAGCTCTTCGGCGCCGCCTGCCTGTTCGGCCTGGCGATCACCTACTGGCCGGGGCACCTGCACCCCACGCTGATCGCCGGCGTCTCCCTGACCGTGCTGGTGCTCGTCGCGGCGGCCACGAAGCGGCTCACGAGGCCGCCCAGGCCGCGCGCCGAGTGGCTGCTCGCCCTCGCGGCCGCCGGCGTCTCGGCCGTGACGCTGGTCCCGTACGTCGCCCGCGATCTCGGTGGCCGGCTCGGCCTGCCGCTCGCCGGTGAGGACATCGCCCGGCACTTCCTGCTGTACGACGTGATCGGGCGCATCGGCGGGTATCCCTTCCTCCGCCCGGAGGCGATGCGGCCGTTCGTGCCCGACGAGCAGTGGCAGGGGATCGCGAACTACCCGCAGGGCCTGCACTTCGCGTACGCGGTGCTGGACCGGTTCGTCCGCTCCTCCGGCCACAACGGCGCACCCGGGACCACCGTGGACGTGCTGGTCTGGCTGCTCGTCGGGACCTTCCTGCTGCTGGCGCTGGCCGTGCTGTGGGCCGCGCGGCGCATCGCCGGACCCGGCACGAGCCCGGCCCGCCTGCTGCCGGTGCTGTTCGTCGTCGCCGCCTGGCTGGTGCTCGGCGACCCAGTGACGGTGCTGGCCCGCGGCTACCCGAACGAGCTGGCCGGGCTCGCGTGCGCGGTGGTGCTCACCGGGCTGGTCGCGCGCCCGCTCACCCGCACCGGCGAGCAGCTCGTCACGGTCGCGCTGCTGCTGGTCGGGGTGTCGTTCAGCTATCCGCTCTTCCTGCCGTACGCCGGGATCGTGGCCGCCTGGTGGGCGTGGCGGGCGCGGCTGTGGCGCCACCGGTGGGCCTGGCCAGTGGCGATCGTCACACTCGCCGTCTCGGCGATCGGGCCGCTGACCGCTGCCGCGGCGTCGAGCGGCGAGCAGCTGCTGCTCAACGGGACCGCGCGGGTCGTGGACCGGCCGGCGACGCTGGCCCTCGCGGTGCTGGCGGCGCTCGCGCTGCTGGCCAACCGGCGGGCGCCCAGCCGGCGGGCCGCGCTGTTCGCCGTCGTCGTGGCGTTCGCGATGGCCGCCGGGCTGGGCCTGTACCAGCTCGCCACCATCGGGCGGCCGGTCTACTACTTCGACAAGCTGCTCCACCTGCTCATCGTGGTCGGCCTGGCCGGCCTGGGCGGGCTCGCCCCGGTGCTGCCCCGGCGGGGGCTGCCCCTTCGGCTGGCGGTGGCTTTCCCGGTGGTACTCGCGATGGCCCTCGCCGGCGGCGAGTGGCACACGACCCCGGTCGCGCCGGGCGTCAAGCTCGCCCTCGGCAAGGATCGCGGCGCTCCGGAGGCGGCCCGCGACGCACTGCTGATGGCCCGGATGTATCCGGACGGCGGCAACGCGATCAACGTCGACCTCATGGGGAGCCCATGGCGTAACTGGTCGGCGACGCTGAGTGCGTCGGCCCTCCAGGGTCAGTACCGGCACTTCCCGGGTTGGTCGCTGTTGCTGTACCCCGGCGGCCGCGGCGGCACCTACGCGGATCTGGAGCGCCTCGTCGCCGACAGCCCCGTGACCGTGCGGTTCTTCGTCCACGACCCGGCGGCGAGCATGCTCGTCGTCGATGTGGAGCACCCGAACCGACCCGCCGTGCGGGCCGGGCAGCCGCTGCCGGTAGCGTTCGGTGACCCGCTCGCCCCGTCGAATATCGCGGCCGCAAGGCTGCTAGCTGCGAAATATCCGACGAAAGTGCAGGTCGTGTACGCTACGCCAGCAAACCCGTAAGTACTCGGTGTCATGGCACCGGCTCGAAGCACTGGAACAGCTCTAATGCGGCGCGAAGCGACGCATGGGGGTGTGGGGTGGGAACCCCGCAAAACCGCGGCCGTCAGGCCGCCGAGCTAGAAACCGAGACGGATTGGTCATCGTGCAAAGACCCGAGGTCAGTGTCGTCATCCCGACCCGCAACCGACCGGAGCTCGTGGTGCGCGCCGTGCGCAGCGCACTCGCCCAGACGGTGCAGGACATAGAGGTCGTCGTCATCATTGACGGGCCCGACCCGGCCACGGTTGCAGCGCTGGAGGCAGTCGGCGACGAGCGGGTCCGCCCGATCGAGCTGCCGGCGTCCGGCGGCGCCCCCGCGGCGCGCAACCACGGCGTCGACGCGGCGAACGCCGACTGGGTCGCGTTCCTGGACGACGACGACGAGTGGCTGCCGGAGAAGCTCGCCACCCAGCTGGGCCGCGCCCGCGCGGCGAACGTGCCGCTGCCGATCGTCGGCAGCCGGCTCTACATGCGCACGCCGCGCGCCGAGCTGATCATGCCGCGCCGGGTGCCGGCGCCGGGCGAGCCGATCAGCGAGTACCTCGCGGTCCGCCACGGCTTCTTCCACGGCGACGGGTTCATCCAGACCTCGACGATCATGGCGCCGACCGTCCTGCTGCGGAAGGTGCCGTTCGCCGTCGGGCTGCGCCGCCTCCAGGAGCTCGACTGGACCCTCCGCAGCCTCCAGGAGGAGGGCGTCGACCTGATCTACGCGGAAGAGCCGCTGGTGATCTGGTATGCGGACGAGAACCGCCCGCGGATCAGCTTCGACGCGCCGTGGAAGCAGTCGCTGGAGTGGCTCCAGCAGACCCGGCCGCGGGTGACGCCGCGCGCCTACGCGGCGCTGGCGATGAGCGTGGTCGGCTCGATGGCCGCGGCCAGCCGCAGCCCGCGGGTCTTCTTCGACCTGCTGCGCGAGGCGCGGCGGCACGGCAAGCCGAGCTTCACCGACTATGTGACGTTCCTCCAGGTGTGGCTGGTCCCGGCCGGCCCGCGGCGGATCGTGCGGGACTTCTTCCTGAGCCGCCAGCGCGGCAAGGACGCACCCGCCCAATGACCCGTTCCCGCCTGCTGACGTTCGCCGGCGCATCGGTGGTGGTCGCGCTGGTGGCGGCCGGCCTGGAGTACGGCCGCACCGACTCCCCCGGCCAGTCCGCCGCCGCGTTCGCCGCGGCGCTCATCGCGATGGCCGTGGCCGGCCTGGCCCTCAGCCTGCCCGGCCTGACGCTGCAGGGCGGCGTGCTCGGCGGCCTGTTCGTGCTCGCCGGCATGCTCACCTGGACCTCGACCGACCGGCCGATCGTCATCTGGGCGGTCCTCGGGGTGGAGGTCGTCGTCTTCGCCGTGTGGGCGTGGCCGTGGCTGGCCAACAGCCGCGCACTCCCCCGCCTCGGCGCCGCCTGGCTGGGCCTCGCGTACTGGATCTTCGGCATCCTGGGCGCCCTGCTCGTGGCCAACGTCAAGGTGGCCGGGCAGCGGGTGGCCTACGCCGGGGTCTTCACCCTGGCGGTGCTGGCGATCGTCGCCATCACCTCGAAGAAGCGCAGGGACCTCAGCGTCGGCATCGCGGCCGCGATCCTGCTGGGCATCGCGGCCCTGCTGCTGGTCGGCGCGGGCAGCCTCTTCGACGCCCGGCACGCGATCCCGGACAACGCCTCGGCCCGCCTGATGACCGACCGCTTCTGGGGCGGCCCGGGCCTGTATTACCACCCGAACTCGCTGGCCGGCTTCATGGTCATCGCCGGGATCCGGATCGGCTTCGACCGCGCGTTCGCGGCCTGGCAGCGCTTCGGCGTGGCCGCCCTCGCCGCGCTGGTGCTCTCGATCAGCGACTCCCGCACCGGCTTCGTCTTCGCCACCGCCGCCGCCGGGCTCTACGTGGCGGTGACCCTGTGGCGCCGGTGGACCGGTGCCGCCGACGCCGAGCGCGGCCGGTCCGCCTGGATCGCGATGGCGACCCCGTTCGTCGTGCTGGCGATCGTGTTCACGGTCGGTGGCGGCAGCCAGTTCCTGTTCAAGGACCGCTTCAACCCGGGCGGCGGCGATGCCACCAGCGGCCGCACCGACACCTGGCGGCAGGTCTGGGTCGACTGGAAGGCCGCCGGCTGGGCGGAAAAGGCCTTCGGCGACGCCCGCACCTCGCGCGCGGTCGTCGAGCGGCTCGACGACGGCAACCCGCCCGAGGGGCCGCGCCGCCAGCTCAACACCGACAACGCCGCGGTGGGCGCCTTCCGCCGGGGTGGCGTCCTGGGCGCGGCCGCGTTCGGCGTCGGCCTGGCGCTGCTGCTGTGGCACGCCGCCCGCCGCCGCCCGGACGGCTCGCTGCCGGCGCTGTGGTTCACGGTCGCCGCGGCGGCCGCGGTCCCCACGATCGCGACCGAGGACTGGGTGCTGGGCGGCACGAACGGCGCCATCTGGCTGGTCCTGGTGGCCGGCGAGACGTTCGCGACGCGCCGCCCGGACCCGGACCCCGTCGAGGTCGAACCGGTCGCCGAGCCGGCGGCCTCGTAGCTATCGGGGGCGGATGGCCCAGGTGACCGTGCCGGCCGTGCCGCCGGGCCAGCTCGGCGGCAGGTAGAAGGCGCACCCCTTCGGCGGGTCGAGGCACAGCACCGCGTCGACGCTGTCGATCGGGGCCGACGGCAGGTCGGGCTGCAGCGACTGCAGCGGGACGATGTCGCGGCCCGGCAGCAGGACCCACCAGGGGTACTCCCAGGTGTTGTAGCCCTGCAACAGACCGATCCGGTGCGCGCCCGCCGCGCGCATCGCCGCCGCGGCCGTCACGTAGTCCTGCTGCCACTGCGGCCGCCGGACGAATCGCTGCTCCAGCTCGGGCGTGGTGAAGATGTTGTCCTGGCCGACGAGGCGGCGCGGCCAGCCGACCGACACCGCCGCCGCACCCGCCAGCGCGCCGGCGGCCAGGACGCCGGTCATGGTCCAGGAGACGACGCGGCGGCGGTTCGCCAGCAGCGCGTCGATCCACAGTGCGGCCAGCGGTGCGCCGAGCAGGAGCAGGAACAGGATCAGCCGGTTGCCCCAGGGCTGCCACTTCACCGTCACCACGTAGGCGAGGACGGCGACCCAGAAGACGGCGGCGTACAGGCGCGGCCCGCCGCGGCGGAACAGCAGAACCGCCGCGCCCAACAGGACCAGGGCGCCCTGGACCGGAAGGGAAACGCGGTCCTCGTCCGGCGGCCAGGAGCGGTACGGGTAGGTGGTTCCCCAGTACGTGATGTCGCGGTCGGACGGGTCCACACCCAGCAGGCCGGCCACGCCCTTGATCGCGCCCGACCCCACCGGGCCCAGCGGGGTCTGCAGCGCCGTCTCGGTGATGCGCAGCGCGTTGACCAGGACCGCGGCCGGGTCGTGGCGCTGCATCGAGATCGAGTCGCGCAGATGGTCGGGGCCCAGCGGGTTCTCGTAGGTGGTCTGGACCCGCCACAGGTACGGCCCCGACAGCAGCGCCATGCCGGCCACCACCGCCAGGCCGCCCAGCACGCCGCGCACGGCGCCCCGGCGGACCTGGGCGACGCACCACACGGCCAGCAGCGGGCCGGCGGCGAGCAGGCCGGTCGCCTTGGTCAGCAGGGTCAGTCCGGCGGCGGCGGCGATCAGCAGGGTTGCCGGCCACGAGGTGCGGCGGTGCAGTTCGTCGAGCACCAGCGTGGCCACGGTCCCGACCCAGAGGGCGACCACGAGATCCGTCTGGGTGCTGGTCGCCTCCAGCAGGACCATGGGTGCGCTACCGAAGACGAGCGCCGCGACCAGCTGCGCCCGGCGGGCACCGCCCAGCTGCGCCGTGATCCGGGACGCGATCAGCGCCCCGCCGACGCCGGCGGCGAGCTGCACCAGGTTGTAGAGCGAGTCGCCGCCGGTCAGCAGCCGCAGGTGCAACAGCAGGTACTCGGCGCCGGGCGCCATCGCCAGCTGTCGATCGGCGATCGTCGGGTAGAAGTCGACGTTGCCGTGGGCGACCCAGTGCTCGATCTTCGGCAGGTGGTAGGTCTGCGAGTCGAAGTTGTTCGGCGGCGCGACCACGGCGATCACGAGATCGACGAGAAAGAATCCGCCGAGCGCGACCACCATCGATCGCTCCAGCCGCCCGAGGTCGCGCCAGAACGGGCGCCAGGCCGGGCGGGCGCGGCGGAGCGCGGCGACCGCGAAGGCCAGACCGAGCAGCCACAGCACGGCCACGGAAACGCGATGCAAAGCATCGAAAAGGGACAGCACCTCGACGGCCAGCACGGCCACGACGGCCACGACGATCCCGGCGCGGATCAACGCGAGTCGGGTCGGCGCGATGATCACCGGGCCAATCTACCCGACCGCGCCCGCCACAGGGCCGCCATCAGTCCCAGCAGCACCAGGGAGCCGCCGAGGGTGAGCACCAGCCGCCAATACCCCTCGCTGACCAGGTCGGCGGTGTCGTCGCCGGGCCCGGAGACGGCCGCCTCGACCGTCGCGCCGGGCGGCAGGTCGCCCAGGTTGGAGAACGACACCGCGGCCACGTCGAACGGGCCGGCGAAGCGTCCGCGGCAGCGATAGGTGTCGCCGTGGCGCCCGTACGCCTCGAAGGTGCAGCCGGTGACGGTCACCGTCCCGCGGGTCTGGTCCCGGTCGTGCAGCGCACCGCGCACGGCGATGGTCAACAGCCCGGCGACGCCGAGCAGCAGCAGCGCGGTGACCCCGATAGTCCGCACCGCGTCACGGTACTCCTAGCGGCGCTCGCCGGACGCCCTCAGCCGCGCTCGGACCGCCCCAGATGGGTGACAACGGCGCGAGTGAAGGACACCGCCGCGTCGCCGGCGTCGGCTCGGAGCGGCCCCGGGATGCCGGATGGGGCGGCGCCGTAGATCGCCAGGCCCGCCCCGGCCGCCGGCGAGAGCGCGCCGAGCAGCCGGGCGCTGTCGAAATGCGCGACCGGGGAGTAGTGCTCCGGGAGCCAGTCGTCCTCATCGACCTCGCGGGCGATCCGGAGCAGGGCCGGGTCGACGCCCCCGTCCACCGGGACGATCACGTCGGCCGGGCGGACCGGTGGGCGGGACGGTGCCAGGGCGACCATGATCACCCACCGGGCCTCCGTCGTCGCGGCGGACGACACGGCCACCGACAGGCCGGCGATCTCGCCCAGGGTCAGCGCGCCGCCCGGCAGGTGAAGGGTCTCGCGCGCGGGGCGGAGGAGGCCGGGCAGCGTGCTGACCAGGAGGACGTCAGGGGAGCTGGGCAAGCCGCGGGACGATCTGCTCGGCCACGCCCGTGATGAACTCGACCGGGTTGCGGTCGGGCATGAGCATGACCTCCGTGATGCCCAGCTTGCCGAACGCCTCGACGTCGGCCAGCCAGGCGTCGGGATCCACCAGGGCCGGCCGGGTCACCACGGCCGTCTTGACGATCGTGTCGTAGTCGCGGCCCTCCGCGGCGCAGTGCTCGCGGAGCACCGACAGCTTGTGCTCCACGTCTGCGGCCGAGGTGCCGAAGATGTTGCAGGCGTCGGCGTACCTCGCGACCAGGCGCAGCGTCTTCTTCTCGCCACCGCCGCCGACCATGATCATCGGGTGCGGGCGGGTCAGGGTCGGCGGGGAGTTGAGCGTCTCGGCCAGCTGGTAGTGGCGACCCTCGTAGGGGCCGTTGTCGTCGCTCCACATCTGCAGGCAGATCTGCAGCGTCTCCTCCAGGCGCTCGAAGCGCTCGGCGACCGGGACGACCGGGACGCCGAGGCCGCGCTGCTCGCGCTCGTACCAGGACGCGCCGATGCCCAGCCGGGCCCGGCCGCCGGAGAGCACGTCGAGCGTGCTCACGGTCTTGGCCAGGATGCCGGGGTGACGGTACATCACCCCGGTCACCAGCAGGCCGAGCGTCATCCGCGAGGTCACCGCCGCGAGGTAGCCGAGTGTCGTGTAGCCCTCCAGCATCGGCTCCTCGGCCGGGGCCGTGTGTTCCATCTGGAAGAAGTGGTCCATGACGGTGAACGAGTCCACTCCCGCCTGGTCGGCGATCTGCGCGGTCTCGCGGAGGGTCGGTGCAATGGCGGTCGGCTCCGCCGGGGTCGAGAAGTTCCAGTAGTGCAGACCCAGCTTCATGGGCCAAACCTAGCGCGGAACCTCACAGAGTCGAGGCGATCCTCCGCAAACGGTCGTGGACACCGTCGTGAACGGCGACCTTCCCGAGGTACACCTTGGGGATCTTGGCGACCATCGTGTAGTTCGTGTCGCAGACGTTGCCGACCGGGGCCTCACCCGCCTGGCTGACCAGCTGGTAGGCGTCGAGGTGGTCGAGGCCGGTGAGCTCGGCGACCCAGGTCACCAGGTCGTGCTGGCTGATCCGGAACGCGTCCTCGAGCGGGCGGGCCGAGCCGGTGCTCATCAGGAACGCGTCGGACTCCAGCCGTGGCCATGGCGTCGGTACCGCCTTGATCAGCTCCACGACGACCGTCGTCTCCATGGCCGCCTCGACGGCAACGCCGCTGACCTCGCCGTGGCCCTGGCGCGCGTGGCCGTCGCCGATCGCGAAGAGGGCGCCGTCGACGTTGACCCCGAGGTACACGGTGACTCCGGCCCGCAGCTCGGGGGTGTCCATGTTGCCGCCGTGCGCGTCGGGGGTGATCGTCATCTTCACTTCCGACGCGGCGGGGGCGACCCCGACCGTGCCGTGCATCGGGTCCATCGGCAGGTCGACGGCGAAGTCGCTGTTGCGCGCCCGGTACCGCGCCACTCCCCGGGCGCGGTCCAGGTCGTACCACCACACCCGCTCCTCCAGCGGCGGCTGCAGCGTCGCCGTGTGCGAGGTCGACGTCAGCGCGCCGAAGTGCGGGAACGTGCTGGAGACGGCCCAGTCGCGGGCCGGCTCGATCGACGCGAAGTGCAGGGCGAGCGTGTCGCCGGGCTCGGCGCCCTCCACGTGGAACGGGCCGGTGACCGGGTTGAGGTACGGAAACCGGCACACGACCGTCGGGAGGTCGTCGACGCTGCGCACCCTGCCGCCGAAACAGTCCTCTGTGGACATTCGCAGCACGTCGCCGGGGCGGACCCGGCGGACCGGGGGCCGGCCGCCGAACGTGTATGCGAGCTCGTCCGGCTCGGGGCGGTAGACGTGCAGCTCACTCATTGCTCTGTCCCGCGAGTCGGGGCCGGCGGCCGGTGGCGTAGAGCACGACGAGGATGACCACGCCGATGCCCAGCCAGGTGAAGCCGAGCATCTGCGCGGCGACCTTGGCGTTGATGACGACGTACAGCAGGATCGCGAACCCGATCAGCGGGAACACCAGGTGGCGCAGCCAGTCGCGGCTGCCGTTGCGCACCACATGGTGCCAGAACACCGAGACGTGCAGGGCCAGGAACGCGGTCATCGCCCCGAAGTTGACCAGCGTCGACAGCAGGGTGATGCCGTCGTCGCGCGACCACATGTACAGGCCCAGGGCGAGCGAGACCACCGCCACGACGAAGGTGGCGTTCGTCGGTACCTTGTGCCGCTCCGAGATGCGGGACAGGAAAGACGGAAGCTGCCGGTCGCGCGCCATCGCGTACAGCAGGCGCGAGGTCGCCACCTGGGCCACCAGGGAGTTGGCGAAGCCCCAGGCCACCGCGGTCGCGACCGCGGTCAGCGTGGCGAGCCAGGCGCCGCCGCCGGCCCGCGCCGCGTCGTAGAAGGCGGTGCCGCCCGGGTCGCCCTCGTCGAGGAGCTTCTGCGGATCCGGCACCAGGAGCGCCGCGACCCAGGTCTGCACGATGAACAGCACGCCCGCGAGCAGCAGCGCGGCCACCATCGACCGGCCGATCTGCCGGGCCTCCCCCTTGTGCTCCTCGGCGAGCATCGAGATCCCGTCGAAGCCGAGGAACGACAGCACCGCGATCGACACCGCGCCGAAGATGAGCGACCACGAGAAGGTGGCGCTGTTGTACAGCGGCTCGAAGCTGAACCCGCGGCCCTTGCCCTGTGCGAGCGCCACGACCCCGATGACCAGGAAGATCGCCAGCACGATCAGCTCGCCGACGAGCATGAACTTGTTGACGATCGCGGTCAGCTGGATGCCGAGCAGGTTGACGACCGTGTTGAGCACGACGAAGGCGACCAGCCAGGCCCAGACGGGGATGCCGGTGACCACGGAGTTCATCGCGACGCTGGCGATGAGGTACAGCAGGCCGGGCACCAGCACGTAGTCGAGCAGGATCACCCAGCCGGCGAGGAAGCCGACCGGAGCCGCGATCCCGCGCCCGGCGTAGCTGTAGACCGAGCCGGCCATGGGGAACGCCTTCACCATCTGCGCGTAGGAGAGCGCGGTGAAGACCATGGCGACCATGCCGATGGCGTACGCGAGGGCGACCATGCCCCCGGAGCCCTGGAAGACGCCGCCGAAGATGCCGAAGGGCGCGATGGGCACCATGAAGATGAGGCCGTACACCAGGAGGTCGGTGAACGTGAGCGAGCGCTGCAGTTCCTGGGTGTATCCGAACCGCTCGATCTGTTTGGCGTCGGTCATGTCGCCACACGGTAGACCGAATACTTGAATCTGGAAAGATCTCACTTGCCGCGGATTGCCGCGACGGCACCGAGCGCGATCGTCGCGACGGCACAGATCAGCAGGGTCTGGCGGGCGCCGAACGCCTCGACCAGCGGACCGCCGAGGACCGTGCCGAGCGGCGCGGCCAGGGCGGCGACCGAGCCGAACGTGGCCAGGGCGCGGGTGTCGCGCTGCAGCCGGGCCATGGCGACCGGCAGGAACGGCGCCCAGACCAGCCCGGCGACGGCGAACGCGCCCATGGCGAGCGGCTGCGGCGCGCCGAGGCCGAGCGGGAGCAATGCGGCGCCGAAGGCCGCGATGACGGCGGCGACCGGCGGGTTGCGGCGGATCCTCGTGGTGAGCAGGCCGCCGACCACGGCTCCGGCGCCGAAGGCGGTGTAGTACCAGCCCAGCAGCGTCGCGTCGCCGCCGAGGTCCTGGGCGACGTGGATCGGCATCGCGGCGTAGAACGGGCCGAACAGGAAGAAGAACAGCGCGCCGACGACGATCAGGCCGGTCACCTTGACGGGTTCCCGGTCGGGCTCGGGTTCGCGGCGGGTGCGGGGGACGAGGCGGTACGTCAGAGCGAGCACCGCGAATGAGGCGGCATCGATGGCGATCACCGTGCCCGGGTTGGTCCAGGCGATGAGCAGGCCCGCGAGCGGCGGGCCGGCGATGGTGGCGAACTCGGCGATCGTCGTGAGCACGGCGTTGGCGGCGACGTGCCGCTCGGCGGGCAGCAGCTCGGCGATGAGGGCGTACCGGCCGGCCGAGCCCCAGGCGGCCAGCAGCGACGAGACGGCGAGCAGGGCGATGAACACTTGGATGTCGAGCGCTCCGACGGCGTACATGACGGCGATCGCACCGAGGGCGCTCGCGCGCAGGACGGCGTTCCAGCCGGCCAGCTGCGCTCCCGGTCGCGTCCGCAGCCAGCGGGCGAGCGCGACGCCGCCGAGCGCGCTGGGCAGCGAGTAGGCGGCGACCGCGACGGCCACCCAGATCGGGCGCGGGTCGAGCTCCAGCGCGAGCCAGCTGATGGCGACGAGCGACATGCCGTCGCCGAGGGCCGAGAACGCGAGGCCGGGCAGGAGCCTGCGCAGGACGGGGTGGTTCCACACGGGCCAACTTGATCGCGGCTCCGGCCCGTGGGGCAAGATTTATCGCCGTCGGCGTATTCAGCGCACAGCGCACCGCCACCGACCCGCGGCCGACGTGGCGGCTCAACCGCTTTCGCCCGGCCGAGGAGGACTCACGTCGGCGCCGCAAGATCGCCCGGCCCAGCCCGGCGAGCGGTGTCATGATCCAGGGAAACATCTGGTCGTTATGGCAGCCATTCGTTTCCCTGGATCATGGAGCCGGTGGACAGGCGGCCGTCACCACGGGCGACAAGTCGGATTTGTCGGACGCCAGACGAAGGCCGTTCCGCCGGAGCGACAGTCGTGGGCCGGAGCGCCGGGCGGTGTGGGCTTGTGGAGTGGCCGGTGGTGGGCGCTCCCATGATCGATGGCGAGATCTGGCTGCCATGACAGCCGAATCGCTCCATCGATCACGGCCGGCCGGAGGGCGGTCAGAAGGCCCGGAGCACGTCGAAGTCGAGGCCGTCGGCCCGGGCGAGATAGACCGGCTGGTCGACGTGCCGGCCGGCGACCGTCAAGCGGCCCCGGCCGCCGGTGACCGTCGTGCCGTCCGAGGTGGCGTCGATCTGCGCCGGGTTCAGGCTGCCGGCCCGCTCGGCCAGCGCCGCCAGCAGCCGGACGCCGTCGTAGGAGGCCTCGGCGTGGCCGTTGAGGACCGGCGCCTGCCAGCCGTACCGGTGGGTGTAGCGCTCGACGAAGTCCAGCCCGGCGTCGGTGGCGACGTTGCCGAAGTATCCCATCGCCGCGTACAGCTCGCCGCTCGTGTCACCGCCCGCGCCGAGCAGCCCGTTCTCCTCCAGCGCCGCGCACAGCCGGGTCACGCGCTGGTCGAGCCGCGTGCCGGCGAACGCCCGGTTGAAGGCGACGAGATCGCTGCCCACCAACGTGAGCAGCACCGCGTCGGCCCGGGTGCGCCGGACCTGGTCGAGCAGCGGCTCGGGGTCCAGCCGGCCCAGCGGGACGTAGCGGGTCGCGACGACGGAGGCGCCGGCCGCGTGCAGGTAGGCGGTCGCGGCCCGGTTGAGCCGCCGGGGCCAGACGTAGTCGTTGCCGATCAGCACCCACCGGCGGGCGCGGCGGGCGGCGACCAGCCAGCCCAGCGCGGGTCGCAGCTGGCGGCCCGGTGTCTCGCCGAGCAGGTACACGCCCGGCGCGGTCTCGCCGCCCTCGTACGGCGGGGTGTAGACGTACGGGACCTGGCCGGCGAGCGCCTTGACCACCTCGACGCGCACGTCGCTGGCGTGCGTGCCGACGAGCGCGGCGATCGCCCCGGTGCGGACCAGGTCGGCGGCGTCGGCGGCGACCTCGCGCGGCTCGCGGCCGGCGTCCAGCAGTACCAACTCCACCGGAAGACCCAGGAGACCGCCCGCGGCGTTGAGCTCGGCCACCGCGAGACCCGCGCAGCTGAGAACGGCCGGGCCCATCATGCCCAGCGTCCCCGACACCGGCACCGCCAGGCCGACCCGCACGGCCCGGCCCGGCTCGGGCGCGAGCAGCCGCGCCTCCAGCGGGTCGGAGATCAACGTGACCTCGTCCACGCGCCGAGTATCTTCAATCATCGGTCCGCGGTGAAGAGGGGTGATGACGTGACGGCGGTCGGTCTCCGGTCGCATCTCGGCTACGTGCTCAGCGAGGCCGAGCGGGCGGTCAACCGCGGGTTGTCCGCGGCGCTGTCGGCCGAGGGGATGACCGTCGAGCAGTGGCGGATCCTCCAGGCGCTCTCCGACGGCCGCGGCCATTCGATGGGCGACCTCGCCGAGGCGGCCCTGATGCCGCACCCGACGCTCACCAAGGCCGTCGATCGGCTGGTCGACTCCGCGCTGGTCTACCGGCGACAGGACCCCAGCGATCGGCGGAGGGTGGCGGTGTACCTCTCCGACAGCGGCACCCGGCTCGTCGCCCGCCTCGACCACGCTGCGACCGCGCACCACCGCGCGGTGGAGGCGGCGTTCGGCGCCGAGCAGGCGGAGGAGCTCATGCGGTCGCTCACCGGCCTGATCGAGGCGCTCCGATAGGGGCGCCCGGGGCGAGAGAGCGACCTCTCGCCCCGGGCCATGGGGGAGGCAGGGCCTAAGAGAGGATGCCGCGGGCGGCGAAGGCCGCCCGGGTCGCCTGGGCGGCGGCCGGGCCGTAGAGGCGCTGCGCAGCGGCGACCGTGGCCTGGGCTGCGGCCGCGAAGGTGGTGTCGACCGCGAACGCGAACTGCGCCTCGACGATCAGCGTGGTCGCGCGGGTGTCGCCGAGCGCTGACCGGATGTCCCAGAGGGCCCGGGACCAGATCTCGCCGTCCGCGTGCACCTCGCCGACGACGTCCTGCGGGTAGTGCTTGTCGCCGTCGAGGCGGCGCAGGCAGTGCGGCGCGCTCGCGGTGTACGACACCGAGTCCCAGTCGGCGACGCACGCCTCCGGCGTGAGCGTCGGCGCGCCGGTCGCCCAGCTCGTCACCGCCACCGCCAGGTAGTCGCCGAACGCCTCGCCGATCGCCCCCGATTCCAGCGTCGTACCGAACCCGGCCACCTGGCCGTCCTGCACCGAGTGGCCGTACTCGTGGATGATCACCTCGGCGTCCTCCGCGTCGTCGACGCCGCCCTTGCCGAGGGTGATGTTGGCCTTGTCCTCGCGGAAGAACGAGTTGTCGCCGCCGTACTGGTCGATGCGCAGCTCGATCTGCCGCTGGTTCACCGGCCGCAGCGACGGGCCGAAGCCGAGGTGCTGGAGGTAGTGCTGGGCAGTGGTGACCCAGTAGTACCCCATGACCTGCTCGAACTGGTCGGCGTCGCGGTGCCAGTCGGGGAACGCCCCGCCGGACAGCGTCGCCGCCTTGCCGGTCGAGCTCTTGACCACGACGTACCGCCCCGCGAGCCGGCCGGATCCGTCCAGGTCGGTGAGCGTCACCCGGCGGTAGGCGGGGGCGAACGCCGGCAGGTCGGCGTCCTTGGCGTCGGTGAGGTCCTGCCGGCCGAGCGTCTGCACCGGGTTGGGCGCGAACACGGTACCGGCGGCCGAGGTGACGGCCGCGTGGGCGGCCGAGGCGGGCAGGAGCGCGGCCAGGAGCACCGCCGCGAGCAGGACTCGTCGCATGGCGGAAGGAGCGCCGCCGGCCCGCGGGGCGTTACGCGTAACGCCCGGAGCAGGGGTGCCGCCCCTTCACGAGTGGAACCGGTGTTCGTGGATCACACGGGCCGGCGCCGCAGGCTGTTCACGGTCCTGGGCGCGGGTCTCGGCGTGCTGTTGATCGCCGGCGGCGCGCTGCTCATCGCGGGCCTGCTCGGCTCGTCGCCGGTGCCGCTGCCGGGCCTTCCCGCGAGCGGGCAGGGCGGCCGGGCCGAGGTGCCCGCGCTCCGGCCGGAGACCGGGGTCAGCAGCCGGCCGCCGGTCGTCCGCACGACTCCGCCGCCGAAGGGCGCCACGCCGGCCGCCGCGCCCACCACCGACCAGCCCGGCAACCGGAGGACCTCCCACCCGGGCAACGGCAACCCGAAGCCGAGCCGGTCCAAATGAGGACTCCCCGGGCGCACTGGCTCCTGCTCCTGCTCGGCGGCCTGGTCCTGCTCGCCGAGCTGTGCCTCAACGGGTACGTCGAGCAGTCCGGCGGCGAGGGCGGGCAACCGGTGCCGCCCGCGGCGGCGACCCCGACCGGCCCGGTCCTGCGGGTGGACCCGGACGGCGTGACGACGGCCGCCGTGACGGCCGGGGCCATCGCCCTGACCTACGACGACGGGCCCGACCCACGGTGGACGCCGCGAATCCTCGACCTGCTGCGTGAGCACCACGCCCACGCCACGTTCTTCGTCGTCGGCTCGCAGGTCAACCGCTATCCGGAGCTCACCCGGCGGATCGTCGCCGAGGGTCACGAGCTCGGGGTGCACACGTTCACCCATCCCGACCTGGGCGCCGAGCCCGCCTGGCGGCAGCGGCTCGAGCTGACCCTGACCCAGAACGCGATCGCCGGGGCGACCGGCCGGACGGTGCGGATCATGCGCCCGCCGTACTCGTCGACGACCGCCGCGATGGCGACCGTGCGGACCGCGGCCGGCGAGGGGTACCTCGCCGTGCTCACCGACCGGGACACCGAGGACTGGCGCCGGGCCGGCGTCGACGCGATCGTCGACGCGGCCCGCCCGGAGCCCGGCGCGGCCTCGGGCGGAATCGTCATGCTGCACGACGGCGGCGGCGACCGGTCACAGACGGTCGAGGCGACCCGGCGGCTGCTCACCGAGGTGCGCGGTTACCGGTTCGTCACGGTGTCCGAGGGCGTCGGGCTGCCGGCGGCCGGCGCGGCGGGCACCGGCGCCGTCGTCCGCGGCGTCGCGCTGCGCTGGACCCAGACCGCCGCGCGGTGGCTCGCCGCGGCCATGTGGTGGCTCATCGTGCTCAGCACCGGGCTGGCACTCGTCCGGCTGGCCGTCCAGGTGCTGGCGGCGCGGCGGCATGCCCGGCGCGCGCCGTACGGGCGTCGCTACCTTGGCCGCGTGTCGGTGATCGTGCCCGCGTTCAACGAGGCCGCGAACATCGCCGCGACGGTGCGCTCGCTGGTCGCCAACGACTATCCCGACACGGAGATCATCGTCGTCGACGACGGCTCCACCGACGGCACGGCCGGCATCGTCCGTGGGCTCGGGCTGCCCTCGGTACACCTGCTGCAACAGACGAACGCGGGCAAGCCGGCCGCCCTGAACACCGGCGTCGCCGCCGCCCGGGGGGACCTGCTGGTGCTCGTGGACGGCGACACCGTCTTCGCGCCCGACGCGATCGGCCGGCTGGTGCAGCCGTTCGCCGATCCGGGCGTCGGCGCCGTGAGCGGCAACACCAAGGTCGCCAACCGGAGCGGGCTGCTCGGGCGATGGCAGCACCTGGAGTACGTGATCGGCTTCAACCTCGACCGCCGGATGTTCGACCTCGGCGAGTGCATGCCGACGATCCCCGGCGCCATCGGCGCGTTCCGCCGGGAGGCGCTCGCCGACGCCGGCGGCGTGCCCGCCGACACCCTCGCCGAGGACACGGATCTCACCATGGCCGTCCTGCGGGCCGGATGGCGGGCCGTCTACGCCGCCGACGCGGTGGCCTGGACGGAGGCGCCGAGCTCGCTGCGGCAGTTGTGGCGTCAGCGGTACCGCTGGTGCTACGGCACGATGCAGGCCGCCTGGAAGCACCGGCGGGCGCTGCGCGAGCGCGGCCCGGGCGGCCGGCTGGGCCGGCGGGGACTGGTCTACCTGGCGCTGTTCCAGATGCTGCTGCCGTTGACGGCCCCGCTCGTCGACGTCTACGCCGTCTACGGGCTGATCTTCCTCCCGCTGTGGCAGGTGGCGGCGGTGTGGTGCGGGTTCACCGCACTGCAGGTCCTGGCCGCCGCCTACGCGCTGCGCCTGGACCGTGAGCCGGTGAGGTCCCTGTGGACCGTTCCGCTGCAGCAGGTGGTGTACCGCCAGCTGCTCTACCTGGTGGTCGTGCAGTCGTCGGTCGCCGCGCTGCTGGGCGGCCGGCAGCGCTGGCAGGCCATGGCCCGCACCGGCCAGGCCGCGGCCGTGGCGACGACGCGATGACCGCCTCGTTGATGTCGCAGCACACCGCCCCGGCCGGAGACCTCGCCGCCGCGCTCACCGGAGCGATCGCCGGCGACCCGGCCGCCTTCGCCGAGCTCTGGCGCACCCTGCATCCGCCGGTGCTGCGCTACCTGCGGGTCGTGTGCGGCGAGGCGGCCGAGGACGTGGCGTCGGAGACCTGGCTCCAGGTCTCCCGCGACCTGGCCGGCTTCAACGGCGACCCGACGTCGTTCCGCGTCTGGCTGTTCCGGATCGCGCGGCACCGCGGCATCGACGAGAACCGCCGGGCCTGGCGGCGCCGCGAGGAGGTCGCCGAGGACGTGGCCGAGCTGGCCGGACTGGCCGGCACCGGCGCCGTGCGCGACGTCGCGCTCGACGCCGTCGAGCTCGACGGCACCGACTGGGCGCTGAAGCTCATCGGGGCGCTGCCCAAGGAGCAGGCCGAGGCGGTCCTGCTGCGCGTCGTCGGCGGCCTGGACGTCGCCGACACCGCCCGCGTGCTCGGCAAGCGCCCGGGCGCGGTCCGGGCGGCCGCCCTGCGCGGCCTGCGCCGGCTGGCCGAGCATCCACAGGTACAAGCCCGCCGACTCGGGCGCGAAGAAGGCTGACATGCACGATCTCCTGCCCCAAGACCTCGAGCCGCTGCCCGACCACGTCGTGTTGCTGCTCGCCGCCGCCGCGGCGCCGGCCCGGCCGCACGAGCTCGCCGGCGAGGAGGCCGCCGTCGCCGGATACCGCCGGGTCTACGGCACCGTCCGGCCGCGGCGGCGCCGGCGACGGTTCGCGGTGCTCGCGGCCCTGACGGCGGTGGGCGTGTCGTTCGGCTCGGCGGCCTACGCCGCCAGCACCGGCCGGCTGCCCGATCCGATCCAGCGGACCGTGCACTCCTTCGTGGAGGGCGTGCCGGCGCCCGCGGTGGCCGAGCCGCCACCCACGCCGGCGTCGGCCGCTCCCCGGCCGTCGTCCGCGGCGGCCGAGCTCGTGACGTTGTGCCGCGCCTGGGAGGCGTTCCGGGCCGATCCGCACTCGCCCCCGGTGACCGGCGCCGACCGGCGCCGGCTGGCGGACGCTGCCGGCGGTGAGCGCTTCATCACCGACTACTGCCGGCAGCTGCTCGGCGCCCCGGCCGCTTCGCCCTCGACGCCGGCTTCGACGTCGGCCTCGACGTCGCCGCCGACCAAGCCGGGGAACCCCAGTCCGGGCGTCCCCAACGGCAAGAAGCCGAGCCACACCAAGCACTAGTCGAGACCCGAACCGGCAGTGTACAGATGTACATAGCGAGTGTACGTTTGTACACATGACCGAGAAGAGCATGCGTGAGCGGATGCTGGCCGGCGAGCTCTACATCGCCGACGACCCGCAGCTGCACGACGAGTCCGTGCGGGCGCAGCGGCTCACGCACCGGATCAACAGCACCGATCCGGGCGACCACCCCGCGCTGCTCGCGCTGTACGGCGAGCTGTTCGGGGCGTTCGGCGAAGGGAGCTGGATCCGGCCGCCGATCCAGTGCGACTACGGGTACCAGACCAGGATCGGGGCCCGCAGCTTCGCCAACTGGGGGCTGATCAGCCTCGACGTCGCCACCGTGACGATCGGCGACGACGTGCAGATCGGGCCCAACGTGCAGTTGCTCACGGCCACCCATCCGATCGAGCCCGGGCCGCGCCGGGACAAGTGGGAGGCCGCGCAGCCCATCGCCATCGGCGACAACGTGTGGCTCGGCGGCGGGGTCATCGTCGGGCCGGGCGTCACGATCGGGGACAACACCGTCGTCGGGGCCGGGTCGGTCGTGGTCAAGAACCTGCCCGCCAACGTGGTCGCGGTCGGCTCGCCCGCGCGCGTGATCCGCGAGCTGTGATGCGACCGCGCCGGCACGACCCGGACCGCAAGGACCGCATCGTCGACGCCGCGATCGGGGTCATCGCCGAGCACGGCGTCGCCGGGACCACGCACCGGCTGATCGCAGCGGCGGCGGACGTGCCGCTCGGGTCGCTGACGTACCACTTCAGCAGCCTCGACGACCTGCGCGCCCAGGCCTTCCGCAAGTACGCCCGGCAGATGTCGGTGCTCTACGCGGCGCACTTCGACGGGGTCGCGACCCACGAGCAGTTCGTCGAGGCGGTCACCGACCTCATCCACGGCGACGCGGGCGCGGACACGCACGACTGGGCGGTCGCCTACGAGCTGTACCTCGCCGCCCTCCGCGAGCCGTCCCTCCGCGACGTCACCGAGCACTGGATGCGCACGAGCCGCTCGGTCCTCGAACGGTTCGTCGACCCGACCACCGCCCGTGGCGTCGACGCGCTCATCGAGGGGCTCGTGATGCACAAGACCCTGTCCACCTCGCCGGTGCCGCGGGAGCAGATCCGCGCCATCGTCGCCCGCACCATTGGGGAACCACCGCAGTGACGACCACCCTCATCCGCCCGGCCGGCGAGCTCCAGCGGGCGACCCGCGCCACCTACGCCGCCTTCATCTGGGCCGGCGTCGCCATGGCCAGCTGGGCCACCCGCATCCCGCAGGTCCGCGACGAGCTGGGGCTCGAGCCTTCCCAGCTCGGTCTGGTACTGCTGGCGATCGCCGGCGGCTCGATCACGTCGCTCGTGCTGTCCGGGCAGATGGTCGCCCGGCTCGGCTCGCGCCGCACGGTGACCGCCATGGCCGCGCTGCTCGCCGTCGCCCTGAGCGGGGTCGGCGCCGGCTACCACCTCGGCGTCGCGCCGGTCGTCGCCGGCCTGTTCCTCTTCGGGTTCGCCAACGGCGCCTGGGACGTGGCCATGAACGTCCAGGGCGCCGTGGTCGAGCAGGGGCTCGGACGGTCGATCATGCCGCGCTTCCACGCCGGATACAGCGTCGGTACCGTCGGAGGCGCGCTCCTCGGCGCCGCCGCGGTCGCACTGCACGTGCCGGTGACGCTCCACCTCGTACTGATCGCCGTCGTCGCCGGAGCATCCACCGCGTTCATGGTGCGGCGATTCATCCCTGACGGCCCGGCCGAGCAGTCCGGCACCGCGCCGGGCGGCACGCTGCGCTTCTGGACCGAGACCCGCACGCTGCTCGTCGGCGTCTTCGTGCTCGCCTTCGCGTTCGCCGAGGGCGCAGGCATCGACTGGATCTCGATCGCCGTCATCGACGACCACCAGGCCCCGGCCGCGGTCGGTTCGCTGGTGTTCGCGGTGTTCCTGTCGGCGATGACGGCGGGGCGCTGGTTCGGCCCGGCGCTGCTCGACCGGTACGGCCGGGTGGTCGTGGTACGCATCCTGGCCGCGATCAGCCTGGTGGGCCTGCTGCTGTTCGTCTTCGGCCCGTCGACGCCGGTCGCGTTCGCCGGCGCGCTGCTGTGGGGCACCGGGGCGTCGCTGGGCTTCCCGGTCGGCATGAGCGCGGCCTCCGACGACCCGAAGTTCGCGGCGCCGCGGGTGAGCGTGGTGGCGTCGATCGGCTACTGCGCGTTCCTGGGCGGACCGCCGCTCATCGGGTTCCTGGGCGACCACGTCAGCGTGGCCCGGGCACTCATCGCGGTGGCCGTGGTGCTGGGGGTCGCGACCCTGGTCGCGGGCGCTATCCGACCCCTGCCACAAGCCGCCGAAACCGTGGAGTCCTGACCCCGGGGACGTCATCGGTCGGGGCCGCGCGGATACTTGGTCGCGGCCCCGATCGATGGAGGAAGATCCGGATATGACCGGAGACGACGGCGACGCCAGCCGGCTTCGTACCGGGCCGTGGCTTCCCGAGCCGACAGAACCCTCCGGGGAGACGGCTGAGATTCCCGCATACAGTGCCGGCCGCGCGACGGTCGGTCCCGCACCGGCCACGCCGACGATGGCCGACACGACCGAGATGGCCGTCGTCACGCTGCCCGAGCCCGCGCCGCTCACCGAGAGCCGGGCCCACCGCTGGCCGATCCTCCTGGTCGCCGGCGCGGTGACCCTCGCCGTGGTCGTCTCGGTCGCCTGGCTCCTGCGGCCCGGCCCGACCGCCGACCGCGCCGACCGGCGCGGCCCCGAGGGCGACGTCGTCCCGGCCATCGTGCCGAGCGGGCAACCGTCCCCGACCCGCAGCAGCCCGCGGGCGAGCCGCTCCTCCTCCCGCTCCCCCTCGCCGAGCAGGACGAACGCGTCGCGGACCCCGTTCCAGTCGATCTCCCTGGAGGCCGAGTCGGGCAGCCTGAGCGGCGGCGCCGAGGTCGACACCTACATGGGCGCGTCCGGCGGGCGGGTCGTGCACAACCTCGGCCGGTCCAAGAACCGCACCGGCTCCCTGTCGTTCGCGGTGAACGTGCCGGACGCCGGTCAGTACACGCTGACCATGTACGTCGCGCTGGACGGCCTCAACGGCTCGCGGGACGCCGTGGTGACCGTCGGGGGCGGCAGCGGTACCACGGTGGCCACCAACGCGGCATTGACCTGCTGCACCAGTGCCACCGTCCGGCTCACCCTGGCGAAGGGTGCCAACACGGTGACGATCAGCAACCCCGAGGACCTCGCCCCCTCCGTGGACCGGGTGGTCGTCAGCGTCACGTGAGCCGCACGACAGTGCGGCGGCAGACGCCCGGCGCACGGTGGCGGTCATGCATATCGACCTCGAGATCACCGGCCGCGGCGAGCGCAGCGCGGCGAACCCGATCAGGGGACCGCTCAACCGGATCGTGCTGCGCTCCACCGAGGGCTACGCGCACCGGCTGCTCGGCCGGCGCAAGGCGGCGCTGTTCGCCGGCCTGCCGCGCTTCGCCGATGTCTCGATCCAGCGGTACCGGATGAGATCGGTCTTCCTGCCGATCAACCCGCAGATCGCGGGGGTCGCCACGCGCTGATAATGGTGCCGATGCGGTTTCGCGTACTCGGCACGGTCGTGGCCCTCGGCGCCGACGGTGCCCCGGTCGCGCTCGGCGACCGGGGCCGGGCGCTGCTGGCCGCGCTGCTGGCACGGGCCGGCGAGATGGTGCCGGCCGAGCGGCTGGCCGACCTGCTCTGGGGCGGCCGGCCGCCGGCGAGCGCGGCCGCGGCCCTGCACAGCCAGGTCGCCCGGCTGCGCCGCGCGCTGCCCGGGATCGCCCTGGTCACCCGCCCACCCGGCTACGCGCTGGAGGTCGGACCGGGCGACGTCGACGCGGGCGAGTTCGACCGGCTGGTCGCGGCGGCGCGCTACGAGGAGGCCCTGGCGCTCTGGCAGGGGCCGGCGTACGCGGAGTTCGCCGACGCCGAGATCGCGCGGTTCGAGGCGATCCGGCTGGAGGAGGCCCGGCTCACGGCGAGCGAGGGGTGGCACGAGCAGCTGCTCGACCGCGACCGGCCGGCCGAGGCGCTCCCGCTGCTGGAGGCGTTCGTGGGCGGGCACCCGCTGCGCGAGACCGCGATCGGCATCCTGGTGCGGGTGTTGTACCGCCTGGGCCGGCACGCCGACGCGCTGAGCGCCTACGACGCGTACGCGGACCGGCTCGCCGACGAGCTGGGCCTGGAGCCGTCGGAGGCGCTGCAGCGCCTGCGGCTCCAGGTGCTGCGCCGCGAGGTGTTCGCGGCGGCGCCGCCGCGCTTCGTCACCCGGTACATCACGACCGGCGCGGGACGGATCGCCGTCGCCGCCGCCGGCACCGGACCGCGGCTGGTCGCGCTGCCCGGCTGGGTGTCGAGCATCGACGTCATCGCCTCGGGCCGCGACCCGCGCTCGTCGCTGCTGCACCGCCTGACCGGGGCGGTGTGCCTGACGCTGTACGACCGCTTCGGCACCGGCCTGTCCCGCGGTCCGGTGACCGACTTCGGCCTGGACGCGAGCGTCGACGAGCTGGCGGCGGTCGTGTCGGCGGCCGGCCCGCCGGTCGACCTGCTGGCCATGTCGCAGGCCGGCCCGGTCGCGCTCGCGCTGGCGGCGCGGCAGCCCGCGCTGGTCCGCCGGCTGGTGCTGTTCGGCACGTACGCCGACGCGTCGGTCGCCTTCACCCGCCCCGACCTGAACGCGTCGCTGGTGTCGATGATCCGCGCGCACTGGGGCCTGGGGTCCCGGATGTTCGCCGAGCTGTACCGCCCGGACGTCACCGACGACGCCGCGCTGCACCTGGCCCGGGTGCTGCGCGACTCGGCCGACCGGGAGGTGGCCGCGGCCTACCTGGCGGCCACCTACGAAGCCGACGTCGCCGACGTCCTGCCGTCCGTAGCAGCACGCTCGCTGGTCCTGCACTATCGCGGCGACCGGGTCGTGCCGTTCGCGGGCGGCCGCCAGCTGGCGGAACGCCTGCCCGGCGCCACGTTCGTGCCGCTGGACGGCCGCTTCCACCTGCCGGACGCCCGCGACCTCGACCGGGTCGTGGCCACGATCACCGACTTCCTGGTGTGAGACGGGCCGCGGCCACGGCCTCCTGCAGGCCCTGGGCCGCCAGCCGGTCGGCGCGCTCGTTCTCCGGGTGGCCGGCGTGGCCCTTCACCCAGTGCCACTCGACCGTGTGGCGGGCGCAGGCCTCCTCCAGGCGCTGCCAGAGGTCCACGTTCTTGACCGGCTGCTTGCCGGCGGTCTGCCAGCCGTTGCGCTTCCAGCGGGGCAGCCACGACATGATCCCGTTGCGGACGTAGGAGCTATCGGTGTACAGGCGGACCTCCGCCGGACGGGTGAGCGTCTCCAACGCCCGGATCGGCGCCATCAGCTCCATCCGGTTGTTGGTCGTCGGCGTGGCCTCGCCGCCGCACAGCTCCCGCTCGCGGTCCCCGTAGCGCAGCAGGGCACCCCAGCCGCCAGGGCCGGGGTTCCCGCTGCACGCGCCGTCCGTGTAGATCTCGACCACCGTCACCGTCATGAGGCTATAGCGTGCCACTTCTGGTTCGCGCCGCCCGTGCAGTCCCACAGGATCAGCACCGCGTCGTTGTCCGGGTTCCAGCCGGCGATGTCGACGCACTTGTTCGCCTGCGGGTTGACCAGGTCGCCGGCCGCGGTGAGCACGAACTGCTGGGCCGGGTTGCCGCTGCAGTTCGCGATCTGGATGGCCGCGCCGTTGGCGGTCGAGCCCCAGGCGACGTCCATGCACTTGTTGTTCTCGGTGCGCAGGGTGCCGCCGGTGAAGGTCCAGCGCTGGTTGGTACCGCCGTGGCAGTTCCAGACGATGAGCCGCTGGCCGTCGGCGAAGTTCCAGTTGGGCACGTCGATGCACTTGCCGTGCCAGTTGCTGGCCAGGGCCGCTACTGAAGGCCCGGCGGTCGTACCGAACGGCGACAGCGTGATGCCGGCCGAGCGCGGGTCGCCGTGGTGCACCAGCGACTCCTGGTTCTGCACGTCGTCGAACGCGAAGCCGTACGCCTTGCCGTCCGCCATGTTCGCGTGGATGACCCGCGAGTAGTGGTTGGTCAGCGCGCTCTTGTAGAAGTCGGCCGGCCCGCCGCCGGGCTGGGTGTCGATCGTGCCCAGCGTGCCGCGGTGCAGCGCCGCGCAGAGCGTGCGGGCGATCGGCCCGACGACCTGGTCGTTCGGGGCGCCCAGCGCGCCGTCGCAGCCCCAGACGTTCGCGGTCGACGGCTTGGCGAAGGACGCGACCTGCTGTCCCGACGCGTTCGTGAAGACCATGGTGTTTCCGGTGGTACGGCCGAAGTAGCGCACGTCGGGCCGGTCCCCGAACGGCACGACGGTGAGCGTCTTCGTGGTGTAGGCGTTCCAGGCGCTCGTGATGTACGGGTCGAGGTACGTCGGGCTGAACAGCCCGGCGTCGGCCGCCTTGCCCGGCGCGAGCACCCGCAGCACCGTCCCGTCGCTGCGCGTCACGACGGTGTTGCCCCAGCCGGCCTGGGCCTTCAGCGCGTCGATGACCTTCTGCCGGCCGCCGTTGACCGGCTCGCCGGTCTTGTGCACGGTGCCGTCGGCGCCGGTCACCGACACCGAGTGCGGTACGGCGAACATGTCCACCTGCGAGCTGTTGAGCCACAGGCCGGCGTCGTTGTAGGTGAACTCGCTCCAGTCGAAGAGAATGTCGTGGTTGGGGTCGCCCGCCGCCCACGGCGCCGGCTGGACGAGCCCGTCGGGCGTGTTGAAGAACTTGAGCTTCTGCCCGAGCGACATGTACACCCGGCCGGACATCCCGCGGGGCAGCTGGACGGTGACGCTGCCGCCGTTGCCCGGCCCGTTGATCGCGACGTCGGGCGCCGGCGTGGGCGGGTTCCCGCCGGCCGGCCAGTTCGTGAACGCGCCGCCGGCGTCGGCGTAGCCGAGTCGGCCGGTGGTGAGGTTGACGCCGATCACGTACAGGTAGACCGCGTCCGAGCGGCCGGTGCTGTTCGCGACCGTGAACGGCAGCCGGTCGGGACCGATCGCCTCGGCGTTCGGCATGGCGGCGATGCCGACGGGCACGGCGGCGGCGAGGGCGGCGAGGGCGCCCAGCAGCTTCGTCTTCGTCCGAATCCGCACGGGGAGGTTCCTTCCGGTTCGTGAGAGCGCTCTCAGGAGCGTGCGTCCCATCGACGGAAGTGGTCAACACAATCGCGCAGAACCAAACGGAATGTTAAGTCGCCGTTGAGGTACCGCGGCCGTCACCGCCGCCAGATCGCGTGCTGGTCGAAGTCGAGCACCCCGTTGGCGGCGAGGAAGTAGGCGAGGTCGGCCCGCCGGGCGGTCACCTTGTCGCCGGTGTCGTAGCCGAGGCCGATCGCGTACTTGATGACCTCGGCGAGCGCGTGGGCCGGGTCCCGGCCGTGCTGCTGCTTGACCGCCGGGTCGCTGATCACCTCGGGCCGGCGCAGCGGCGGCCAGATGAGGAACTGCTGGTAGGCAAGGCAGAACCGCTCCAGGTTGGCGCCGAGGCGCTGGGCCGGGCTGTCGTGCAGCGGCGTGTCCTCGCCCGAGCCCACCCGCCGCCGGGGCGTGGCGTCGTCGATGCTGACCAGGACGCAGAACGCCCGCTCCCGGCGCAGCCCGCCGGTGAGCAGGAAGGCGTGCTCGCCGGCGCCCAGGCGGGCCTCGCCGTGCTCGGTCGCGACCCGCCAGCCCTCGGCCCACGGCCGGTGCTCGACGTGGTTGGCGTTGTTCCACTCGACGTACCAGGCGCCGCCCCGGTTGGTGAAGACGATCGCCCGGCGCGAGACGTACCTGTCGTCGAGCACGATGTCGCAGTCCTGCTCGCTGCGGCCGACGACGACCCGGGCGCCGGTCGGCCGGTAGACCCGGTCCAGGGTCAGCTCCGGCTCGTCGGGCACGGCCACCACCCACTCGCGCAGGTTGCGCTCCTGCAGCGGGCTGCTGCCCGACCAGACCTGCACCCTCATCGACCGCCTCCTCGTCTCATCCGTTCCCACAGGGCTTCGCGGGCTCGCCGCCCGTCGCCGTCATCGCCGCCCGCAGCACGGGCGCGGCGATCGGCGCGGCGTCCTTGCCGCCCGAGAGCGCCGCGTTGTCCTTCGCGCCGATCACCCGCACCGCCACCGCCACCCGGGGCGCGTCGAGCGGCGCGTAGGCGACCACCCACGCGTCGATCGACCCCTTGCCGGTGTCGGCCGTGCCGGTCTTCGCCGCCACCCCGAACGGCAGGCCGCCGAGCCGGGTCGCCGTGCCGTCGACGACCGCCCGCCGCATGCCGCCGGCGAGCGCGTCGGCGGTCGCCGGGCGCAACACCCTGACGGACGGCGCCACCGGCAGGGCGGTGAACCGGCCGTCGGCGCACGACCCGACGACGTACCGCGCGGTGCGCCGCTCGCCGTGCGCGGCGATCGTGCCGGCGACGACCGCCATCTGCAGCGGGGTGGCCCGGACGTCCTGCAGGCCGATGCCGTCGCGGGCCAGCGCGGCGCGGTCGGCCGGACCGGTGCCGACCGTGCTGGGCGTGACCGTCACGTCCGCGAGGGTGGCGCTGCCGAACCCGAACCGGGCGGCCGTGTCCCGCAGGCCCTCGAAGCCGACCTGCACCGCGTAGTCGGCGAAGCTCGTGTTGCAGCTCTCGGCGAGCGCCTCGGCGAGCGAGCCGCCGCAGGTCACGTTGTCCGCGTTGCGCACGCCCGCGTAGACGGCCCGGTGCGGGGTGTCGGCGGCCAGCCCGCGCTCGATCGCGGCCGCCCCGGTGACCAGCTTGAACGTCGACCCGGGCGGGGTGGCGAGGGCCGGTCCGGCCGACGGGATCGACACGTCCGCGAGCACCGAGAAGTCGCGCAGGTCGAGCACGACGACCGAGCCCGGCCGCCCGGCCAGGGCCGTGGTGGCCGCGCGCTGCACGTCGAGGCGCAGCCCCGTCACCACGTCGGGGTGCCGGCAGCCGCGGCCGATGAGCACGCCGAGGCCGGGCCCGTCGCATCGCTGGTCGGTCGCCGACATCCGCTCCAGGCCGGCGGCCAGCGGCGCCAGGTCGTCGAGCGGGAAGCGCCGGTCACCGGCCTCGGTCTCGGCCAGCGTCTCGCCGTCACGGGTGAGCAGCCGGCCGCGGTCGGTGGCCCAGTTGTCGGGGCGCGGCGAGGCGGCCGGCACCGGGCTGTGCAGCGTGACGACGGCCAGGCTGACCAGCGCGACCAGCCAGGCGGCGGCGAACCCGCGGTGCAGGATCGTCAGGCCGCGCTGGAAGCGCCGGCTGGCGACGGTGGCCGGTGCCTCCCCGGCGCTCGACGCGTAGAGCCCGAGCGCGGCCCCGGCGACCAGGGCGGTCGCCACCAGCGCGCTGCCGCCCTTGCTGAGCAGCGGCACCACCATGCCGGTGACCGGCACGACCCCGGCGGTGGCGAGCACGACGTACACCGACTGGAGGGTGAGCATCACCATCAGGGCGGCGACGGCGAGGCGCCGCGGCTCGTCGCGCATGCGGGTCGCCAGGCGCAGGGTGGCCACGCAGAGCACGGCGAGCAGCAGCACGTGGCCGGCCAGCCCGATCAGGCCGCGCTCCTCGCCGATGGCGACGAGCACGAAGTCGTTGGTGACGTTGGCGACGGCGTGCGGTGCGCCGTGGCCGAGGCCGGTGCCGAACCAGCCGCCGCGGGCGAGCGCCTGCAGTGCGGCGCCGGTGTTCTCGACCGCGCCGTCGCCGCGCACGGGCATCCGCCACTGCTCGACGCGCTCCTGGAGGCGGGCGACGGCGAGGTACGCGGCGGCTGCCGGCACCGGCAGCACGCCCAGCAGCGCCACCACGTACCGCGCCGGCGGGCGCTGGAGCAGGATGAGGACGATCGCGGTCAGGCCGAGGACCAGCGCCGGGCCGAGGTCGTGGTGCACCGCGGCGAGCAGGCCGGCCGCCAGCCCCACCGGCAGCAGGGCCCGCAACGTGTACCGCAGGGTGCCGTTGCGCAGCAGCGGCGCGGTCTCCTCCAGGGCCAGCGCCAGCCCGGCGAGCAGCAGGGGCCGGGCCAGCTCGGCCGGCTGGGCGGTGAAGCCCCCGACGGCGATCCAGGCCCGGGCGTCGTTGATCGTCCGGCCGAGCCCCGGCACCAGCGGCAGCAGCAGCAACGCCAGGCCGGCGAGCTGCAGCCGCCAGCCCGACGGCGTCCAGCCCGGCACCCGGCACAGCGCGAAGGCGGCCAGGAAGGCCGCGACGGCGAGCACCATCCAGCGCCCGACCTCGGTGGCGACGTCGTCGCCGACCAGCCGGACCTGCATGACGTACCCGAGGACGAGCAGCCCGCACACCGCGACCGCGACCCGCCGGGCGTCGGCGTCGGCGTACCGGTGCAGCACGAGCAGGATCGCGGTCACCGCGGCCGCGGCGACGGCGAGCGGCAGGACGACCGGCTCGCCGAGCGCGGCCAGGCCCACCGCGAGCAGCCCGGCGAGCACGGCCCCGGCGACCACCGAGCCGCGCACGCCGGCGACCGGGCGGAGCACCAGCGCGACCACCGCCACGAGCAGCAGCTGCCCCACAAGGTCAAACCCGCTCATCGCCGCACCAGCTTCAGCTTGTGGTCCTTGCCCAGCCGCAGCTCGGCGTCGCGGTCGACAGTGTGGCGGCCGACCTTGGCGTCGTCGACGAACGTGCCGTTGGTCGAGTTGAGGTCCTCGACCAGCAGCCTGCCGTCGCCGCGGACCGAGAGCCGCACATGCTGGCGGCTGGCGTTCCGGTCGGGCACGACGAGCCCGCACCGGTCGCCGCGGCCGATGGTGAGGCCCTGCCGCGGTACCGCCACCACCCGGCGGTCGGCGAGCACGAACCAGCCGTGCGCGAACGGCGTGCGGTCGTCGGCGTCCTTGGTCGTCGGGTCACCCTGGCTGCCGCCGTCGTACCGGAGGTGCAGGTGCGGCCGCCCCGCCGGCCGGTCGTCGGCGGCGGAGATCTCGATGGTGATCCGGCCCGGGTAGTGCCAGCCCTCGCGCTCGGCGATCGCCCGCCACTGCTCGTTGAGCTCGTCCTCGACGAGCTCGCGATGCCGCTGGAGCAGCTCGGCCTCGGCGGGCGCGAGGGTCACCTGGACCCGCGGCGGCAGGATCGTGGTCGCGAGGGACTTGTCCGCGCTGCGGACGACGCCGTCGCGGATGAGCCGGGACAGCCGGCGCAGCCGCGAGCCGGCGGGCATCGCCGGCAGCTTCCCGGCCATGGCCGCACGGGCCCTGGTGAACGTCGAGGGGCCGAGCGCCGCCGCGAGGACGGCGGCGACGGCAAGCAGCAGCAGCGGTACCACCAATGCGTTGACCATGGCGCTCTCCTGGTTGTGGCGTTGATCCACGATCAGTAGGGCACGGCCGGTGGCCGCGGATGTAGGACCGATCGGTCCGCCGGGATGTTCCCGGCGTCACCACCGGCGGGGCGGGCCGGGCTCGCCGGCCTCTCCGCCCTCGACGACGAGGTCGGCGACGACGACGCTGACGTTGTCGCTGCCGCCCGCGCCGAGCGCGGCGCGCACGAGGGCCTGGGAGGCCTCCCGCGCCGGCATCCGGCGGGTGTCCACGAGCTGGCGCAGCACCATCTCGGGCTGCATCTGACCGTGGAAGCCGTCGCTGGCGAGGACCAGCCGGTCGCCGACCCGCATCCGCAGCTTCCACTCGTCGCCGTAGGGCAGGATGCCGGCCGCGATCGCCCGCACCAGCACCCCGCCGCGGTCGCGGTGGCTGGCCGTGAGCAGCTGCGGCGGCCGCTCGCCCTCGAGGAGCCAGACGGCGCCGTCACCGATGTGCGTGCCCCGCACGTGCGCGCTCGACCCGGGCTCGCCGAGGACGACCGCGTCGAGGGTGGTCGCCATGCCCTCCAGGGCGGGTTCGGCGGCGACGGCCCCGAGCAGCGCGGCGGCGCACTCGCGCAGGCTCAGCTGCAGGTCGATCTCGTCGGGCGGGGTGTGCCGCAGCCCCGACCGGAGCATGCGCAGCACGATCATCGAGGCGGTGTCGCCGGCCGGGCCGCCGCCGACGCCGTCGGCGACCGCGATGAGCGGCGGCTGGCCCAGCACCGAGTCCTGGTTGTCCTCGCGGCGGAACCCGGCGTGGCTCTCGGCCCAGACGTGCCAGGCCGGGCTGGGGCGGCGGGTGGCCGGCGGCCGGTCGAACAGGTTCGGCGGCCGGTCGGCGGCTCTGGTCCGCGTCGCCGTGGCCATCATCACGGCCGGGCCGGGGCCGTTGTCCGGGGTGGGCTCGCGGTCCGCCAGTACCGCCGGATCCGGCCGCCGCCGCAGCAGCTCCTGCAGGTCGTCGGCCGGCTCGCGGGCCGGCTGCCGGTTGCGCGGCGCGGGCCGCTCCGGCCGGTGGGACGCCGGGATCGCCGGCGCGTCCTCGGGCAGCAGCGGGGTCCGCTCCGGCAACCGCACAGTGGGCTGCTCGGTGTGGTCGAGATCCATCGCCGTCCGCTCGATCGACACGGTGACGTCGACGACGGGACGGCGGCGCAGGGTCCGCCGCACGACCCTCAGCCATCGGCGCTGGTCCTTGTCGGGCATCGCTGGCTCCTCGGTGCTCAGAAGATCTGCTTGGGGGTGGCCGAGCCGTCGGTGCCGGTCGGTGGCGGCTGCGCGCCGAAGGCGGCCTGGGGCTGCCGGGCCGATCCGTTCGCGCCGCCGCCGTTGACGTGCCCGTAGCCGCTGCCGTTGGTCGGCTGCTTCGGAATCGTTGTGGTGACGGACCGCCGCCCCTCCGCGTCGTGGTCGAGCTTCACCTTCGCGTAGTCACGCCGGTTCCGGTTGAGGGCGTGCAGCTGCCGCAGGGCCCGGGCCACCGCGGTCTCGGCCGGCCCGCCGCCGGCGCGGCGCACGGGGTCGGTCTGCGTCCACAGCTCGACGAGGTCGGCGACGTGCTTGGGGATCTCCGGGTTGAGCCGGTCCAGCCGGACCGGGCGGAGCCCCTGGTGGTAGGCGTCGGCGCGGCCGTCGTAGTCGCCGGGGAGCCGGTTCGCGTCGAGCTCGCGCTCGATCGGGACCTTCCCGCTGATCAGCCAGTAGGCCAGCGCGCCGATCGCGTAGAGGTCGACGAGCTCGCCGCTGACCGACCCGCCGTTGCCGGCGACCTGCTCCGGGGCGCACCACCGCCAGTGCGTGCGGTGCTGCCGGGCGTTGGCGTCGAACACCTGGTACGAGATGCCCCAGTCGGCGACGTGCGCCTCGGTCCGGCCCTTGTCCCCGCCCTTGAGCAGGATGTTGTCGGCCTTGATGTCACCGTGGACCACGCCGGCCTGGTGCGCGTTGGCGACCGCGAACGCGACGTGCTCGAGGATCTTCAGGCACCAGGCGAGGTCCCGCTGCCGGCCGGCGCCGGTCATGCAGTACTCGCGCAGCGAGCCGGGCGTGTAGTAGGGGTAGACCACGTAGGCGTGCGCGTTGTTCATCGCGCCGGCGTCGATGAGCTCCACCATGTGCTCGCCGCCGGGCGTGCCGCGCACCTCGTTCCACCAGCCGGTGTCCTGCTGCTTGGCCGAGATCTTGACCGCGACCTCCTGCTGGTTGCGGGTGTCGACGGCGTGCCAGACCGTGCCGAAGGTGCCGCTGCCGATGACGCGGGTGAGCTGCCACCGGCCGCCGACGAGGTCGCCCGCCTGGGGCGGCAGGCTGTTGTTGGCCGGGCCGCCGCCGGAGATGCTGGGGTCGAAGCCGCCGGAGGGCGCCATGGACCAGGGCCCGCGCCGGCGGCGCCGCTTGGGGCGCCCGGGCTTGACCCGGTTGGCCAGCCAGTCGGCGAGCCAGGCGCTGCCCTCGATGAGCCGGAGCTGCCGGTCCCGGGAGGCCTGCCGCTGCGCGGCACTGATCTCGCGGTCGACCTGCCGGTCGAGCTCGATCTCCTCGGCGGCGTACTGGTCGACCTTGCCGTCGAAGGCCGTCTTCTTCGCCTCGGTGAGCTTGATGTTCTGCTGCAGCTCGGCGCGCAGCCGCCGGTCGTAGGCCGAGCCGGACAGCTTGAGCACGACGACCGAAAGCTCGAAGAGCAGCAGGAACAGCGACAGCGTCCAGCGGATGATCGCCGCCGTCGGCTCGGCCGCGACGTAGCGGGACAGGGCCTTGTGCCGGGCGATCAGGCCGTCCGCGTTGATGTAGTCGCGCACCTTCCGCTCGACGTCGGTCGCTTTCTCCTTGTCGAGCGCGGCGACGTCGGCCTCGTATCTGCCCTGAATCGCGGGGAGCTCGAGCTCCTTTTGCCGGGCCTCGCCGTCCTTTTCCTCGGCCTGCTCCTTGAGGCCGCGGCAAATCGGACCACAACCGCCCGTTCCGCTGCTTCGCTCGCCTTTTTCCTCCTTGTCGGCCTCGGCCCGCAGTTCGCCGGCTTTCGCGCGCAGCTCGGCAATTGCCGCTTTCGCCGTGTTCACCGGCTCCAGCGCCGCCGCCTTCTTTCCGGCCTGGGTCGCCTCGACCTCCCGCTCGAAGGCGGGGCGCTGTGCCTCGGCGTCGCGAATGAGCTGCTGCTGGATCTCCTTTTCGAAGACCTTGGATGTGATCGGCTCGCTGACCAGCACCGCGATGGTCAGCGCGATGAGGATTCGGGGAAGGTAGAGGAACAGCCCACGGGCCCGGCCGCCGGCATTGACGGTGGTCGCCACCACCCGGTCGAGGCCGAAGATGATGAGCGACCAGAACGCCGAGATGCCGATTCGGACGTTCAGCGGCAGGCCTTCGACGGCATATCCGGTCAGCACGAACATCGCGCCGCCGCCGGCCAGGCTCACCAACACAATGAGCATGCCCGTGTTGATGTATCGGTTGCGCTCGGCCCGGTTCAACAACTCCGGGCTCGCGCCAGCACACCAGATCAGGAATCTGCCCACGGATTGATCTTTTGTCAACCGCCCGATGGCAACAAGGACCCAGCGGTCCGGATCACCACCGAATGGGCGAGGCAAACCCGTCCGTGTCGCGGTCCATTCTGGGTCGGCGTGTCGCCGCTGTTCGATCGTGTCGCATCGGACCGTCTTGACCGAGACATCTTGACGGAACCTGGTGAACTTTGTTGGTATGGGTTCGCTTCGATGGTCCGCCACACCCCCTCGAAGGAGGACCCCCGCATGTCCAGACACAGACGTCTCCGGCAAGCCCTCATCACCGCCGTCACCGCCCTGGCCGTCGGACTGGCCACTCCGGCCGCCGCGGCGCCGCCGCTGCCCGACGCTCCCGCGTGGCACGTCGGCATCCCACCGATCGCCACGAAGTGGACCGGGCAGGTCGGGCCGAACAACGCGCTGCCCGAGTACCCGCGGCCACAGCTGACCCGCGACAAGTGGCAGAACCTCAACGGCGTGTGGGAGTTCGCCCGCGCCGCCGCCGGGCAGGCCGTGCCCACCGGCCAGAGCCTCGCCGAGCGGGTGCTCGTGCCGTACCCGATCGAGTCGGCACTGTCCGGGATCCAGCGTCATGAGGACCGGATGTGGTACCGCCGGACCTTCACGGTCCCGGCAACGTGGAAGGTCGGGAGCGGCCAGCGGCTGGTCCTGCACTTCGGCGCGGTCGACTACGACGCCAAGGTGTGGGTCAACGGCACCCAGGTGGCGACCCACCGCGGCGGCTACGACGGCTTCGACGTCGACGTCACCGGCGCGCTGACGGCGAGCGGGCCGCAGGAGCTCATCGTCTGGGCCGAGGACCTCACCGACGCGACCGGGCAGCCGATCGGCAAGCAGCGCCGGGTCGGCGACCGCGGCATCTTCTACCAGGGCAGCTCCGGCATCTGGCGGACGGTCTGGATGGAGCCGGTGCCGGCCGCGAGCATCACCGGGCTCAAGCTGACCCCGGATGTGGCCGCCGGCGTGCTCCGGCTGACCGCCGCGACCGACGGCGCGACCAGCGGGCTGCAGGTCCAGGCCGTGGCCAGGAACGGCAGCAAGGTCGTCGGCCGGGCCACCGGCGCCCCCGGCGCCGAGCTGGCCGTGCCGGTGCCGAACGCGAAGCTGTGGTCGCCGGACGACCCGTTCCTGTACGACCTCCAGGTCACCCTGGTCTCCGGCACACAGGCGGTCGACCAGGTCGGCTCCTACTTCGGCATGCGCTCGATCGGCACCCTGCGCGGGGCCGACGGCAAGCTGCGCATCGCGCTCAACGGCAGGATCCTGTTCAACCTGGCCAACCTCGACCAGGGCTTCTGGCCCGACGGGCTGAACACCGCGCCGACCGACGCGGCGCTGAAGTGGGATCTCCAGCAGGACAAGGCGATGGGCTTCAACGCCGTGCGCAAGCACATCAAGGTCGAGCCCGACCGCTGGTACTACTGGGCCGACAAGCTGGGCCTGATGATCTGGCAGGACATGCCCTCGGCGAACACCGGGCCGATCCCGGCCGAGTGGCGCGACCAGTTCGAGGCGGAGCTGCACGAGATGGTCCGCGAGCACCAGAGCTGGACCTCGATCGTGGCCTGGGTGCCGTTCAACGAGGGCTGGGGCGAGTGGGACCGGGCCGCGACCGGGCGCATCGCCGACGAGGTCAAGGCCCAGGACCCGACCCGCCTGGTCAACGCCCACAGCGGCGTGAACTGCTGCAACTCGCACGGCGACTCGGGCCGCGGCGACGTGGTCGACTTCCACCAGTACGTCGGGCCGGCGTCGCCGGCGCCCAGCGGCGACCGGGTGGCGATCGACGGCGAGCACGGCGGCTTCGGCCTCAAGACGTCCAACCACATGTGGTTCGGCGACGGGTTCGCCTACGAGATGACGCCCGACAAGGCCGCGCTGACCGCCAAGTACGTCGAGAACACCCGGGCCGTGCTCACCTCGGCCAGGATGTGCGGGATCAGCGCGTCGATCTACACCCAGATCACCGACGTGGAGGCCGAGCTCAACGGGTTCTTCACCTACGACCGCCAGGTCACCAAGATGGACCTCAAGCAGGTCAAGACGGTGAACGAGCAGGTGATCAGGGGTGCCGACGGGTCGGCCGGCAACGTGCCGCAGCCGCCGGCGGGCACGCCCGGGCTGACCGGCATCGCGTTCTACCCGCTCGACGAGACCGGCGGCACGACCGCGGCCGACGCGGCCGGTGACAACGACGGGTCGCTGGTGGGCGGCGCCGCGTTCGTGGCCGGCCGCAACGGCAACGGCGTGGCGCTCGACGGCGGCTCGCAGTACATCGACATCGGCAAGCCGTTGCTGAACACGGCGTCGGACTACACCGCCGCCGCGTGGGTGCGGCTCGACAAGGCCGACGGCGCCTTCCAGACCGTCGTCAGCCAGGACGGGCCGACCAACAGCGACTTCTACCTGCAGTACAGCGGCGCCGACCAGCGCTTCGCGATGAGCTTCGCGGGCGTGCGCGCCCTCGCTCCCGCGAAGCCGGCCGTGGGCCAGTGGTACCACCTGGTCGGCGTCCGCGACACGGTCAAGGGTGAGCTGCGGCTGTACGTCGACGGCGAGCTCGCCGGCACGGCCGGCGCCTGCCTGCCGCAGGCCGGCCCGACCGGCAACACGGTGATCGGCCGCGGCAAGTTCGGCGGCAACCCGGTCGACTACCTCGACGGCACCGTCGACCAGGTCCACCTGTACGACCGCGCCCTGTCACCGACCGAGATCCGGGAGCTGTACGCGTCCGGGAGCTGACCTTCAGTGATCGTGGTGGCGCCGGCGGGTTCGCCGGCGCCATCATGGTCTCTATGGCGGCACCGCTTGACCCCCTGGCCCTCCAAGCGGCGCTGCGGCCGTTCGGGGAGTCGCTGACCCTGCCCGCGGCGGCCTACACCGACCCTTCCGTGCTCGCCTGGGAGCGACGGCACCTCTTCGCCGGCGGCTGGACCTGCGTCGGGCGGCTCGCCGAGCTGTCCGACGGCGGCAACCAGCGCGCCGTGACCGTGGGGGATGTGGGTGTACTGCTGACGTTCGGCCCGTCCGGCGTCCGCGCGTTCGCCAACGTGTGCCGGCACCGGGGCCACGAGCTGCTGCCCGACGGCGCGTCGGCCGATCGCCCCTCGGCCGTCTGCCCCTATCACGGCTGGGCGTTCAAGCTCGACGGGTCGCTGGCGACGGCGCCGCACATGGCCGGCGTGGCGAACTTCGACCCTGCCGCGCTCGGGCTGGTCGAGCTGCGGGTCTCCGTGTGGCAGGGCTGGCTGCTGGTCAACTCCGGTGCGGAGGCTCCGTCGCCGCTCGAATACGTCGGGGCGCTCGACGGGCTGCTCTCGCAGTACGACATGGAGTCCTTGCGGCTCGGCGACCGGCATGTCTATGACGTGGCGGCCAACTGGAAGGTCATCGTCGAGAACTACCAGGAGTGCTACCACTGCCCCCTCATCCACCCGGAGCTGTGCAAGGTTTCGCCGCCGACCTCCGGCGACAACTGGGCGCTGCCGGGCGCGTGGGTCGGCGGCTCCATGGACCTGCGCGACCACGCCGAGACGATGTCCTTCGACGGGCGGGGCCCGGGCGTTTTCATCGGCGGCGCGCCACGGCGCACGATCCTCTACGTGGCGCTGTTCCCCAACCTGCTGATCTCGGCGCATCCCGACTACGTGATGACGCACCGCCTGACGCCGGTCGAGCCCGGGCGGACGACGATCGAGTGCAGCTGGTACTTCGAGCCGTCGATCACCTCGACGGCGTACGCGGTCGACTTCTGGGACCTGACGAACCGGCAGGACTGGGCCGCCTGCGAGTCGGTGCAGCGCGGGGTGTCGTCCCCGCACTTCGTCCCCGGCCCGCTCGCCTCGAACGAGGACGCCGTCTACCAGTGGATCTCGCTGGTCGCGAGCGCCTACGTCGACCCGGCGGCGGCCCTGCGCGCGGCGGTCAGCCCAGTTTCTTCGTGAGCGTCTCGAACGCGAGGTCGTCCCGGCGGGGCCGGCCGAAGCGCTCGTCGCCGTAGGGGAACGGCGACACTTCACCCGTGCGCGCGTAGCCGCGCCGCACGTACCAGGCGATGAGGTCCTCGCGCTGGACGATGACCGTCATGCGCAGCTCCCCGGCGCCCCACTCGTCGCGGGCGTAACGCTCGGCCTCGGCGAGCAGGCTTCTGCCCCGGTGCTGGCCCTGGCGGGCCGGGTCGACGGCGAACATCCCGAAGTACGCGTAGCCGTCGCGCCGCTCCAGCTGGCAGCACGCCGCGCCGTCGTCGTCGATGAGCACGGTTGACTGCTCGATGGCGCTCCGCACCATGTCGGCGTCGACGCGCTGGCCGTCCAGCAGGTCCGCCTCGGTGGTCCAGCCGGCCCGGCTGGCATCGCCGCGGTAGGCGGACTGGACGAGGTCGACGAGTCGGTCGACGTCTGCGGGCTCGGCTCTCTTGAAGTGCATGCGCCCAGTATCGCTTGCGTCTCGCGTAACCCATTGGTTACGCTTCCGCCGTGGACCTCGTCGCGGCGGCCGTCGCCGACCCCGTGCGCCGCAGCATCCTCACGCTGCTGCGGTCCGGCCCGGTGCCGGCCGGCGAGATCGCCGCCCGGTTCCCGATCAGCCGGCCCGCGATCAGCCGCCACCTGCGGGTGCTGCGGGAGAGCGGCCTGGTGCGCGACACGCTGGTCGGGCGGAAGCGGCTGTACGAGCTGGACCCGGCACCGGTCGCGCCGCTGGTCGAGTGGCTGACCCAGCTCGGGCGGCCCGACGGCTGGGAGCACCGCTTCGACGCGCTGGAGACCGAGGTGTACCGCACCCGCCGCTTCACGAGAAAGGAACGCTCCGCATGACCAACGCACCGACCGGCCGACTGTTCGGCAAGGACCTCGTGCTGACCCGCTCGTTCCGCGCGCCGATCGACGACGTGTGGGCCTCGGTGACGGAGCCGGAGCGCACGGCCCGCTGGTTCGGCCCGTGGAAGGGCACACCCGGGCCGGGCGAGACGATCCAGGTCCAGATGTCGTTCGAGTCCGGCGCACCGTGGATGGACATGACCATCGACGCCTGCGAGCCACCGACCCGCCTGGCAATGTCCAGTGTGGACGACCACGGCGTCTGGCGCCTGGAGCTCCTGCTGTCCTCGCCGTCGCCGTTGCAGACCGAGATGCGGTTCGTCCAGCACCTGAAGACGCTCGACGGCCTGGGCGAGATCGGCCCCGGCTGGGAGTACTACCTGGATCAGCTGGTGGCCTCCCGCCTTTCGGAGCCGCTGCCGTCCTTCGACGACTACTACCCGTCGATGCAGTCGCACTACGAGTCCCTGCGGGGCGCCTGACCCGCCCTACCCGGCCCCGGTGGACCCGGCGATGCCGTAGGCTCGGCGCCGCGGTAGGCCGTAGTGCAGAGGTCGTCACACCAGCTTGCGTAGATGGAAGACGCCGGTTCGAATCCGGTCGGCCTACCGCCTGTTCCCCCTCCGGAGGTCGAACCGTGCTCACCACGCTGCGCCGAGACATCCCGCAGTGGCGCCGGATCCGGGCCGAGGCCCTGCCACCGCACGTGGTCGAGGCGGCGGCCGCGGCCCGTGCGGTCGGCGACTGGCGGCGGGCGGCCGAGCTGGCCCGCACCCAGGTGAGCATCGACCTCGACGCGACCCGCATACGCTTCGGCGGCGTGGCCGCGGACGAGCTCGAGGACGACCTGCGGCACCTGTGCCTGGACCTGCTGTGGTGGCACCTCCCCCGGCACCGCGGCGGCATGACGACCCTCCACCCCCGCGTGAGCGCCGTGCTGGCACCGTCGGCGGACGCCGAGACCGGCCCCCTGCTGCGGGTACGCCTGCCGAAGTCCCCCGCCGGCCCCCAACGCCTGCACCTCGACGTGACAAGCTTCGACGAGCTGGAGAACGAGCGGTGGTACGTCGCGCCGCGGTACACCTGGGACGTCCGCGAGACCGCGGGACTCCGGTCGGCGTGGGGCGGCTCGCCGGCTCGCATGCCGCTGCTCACTCCCGACGGCCGCCCGCTGCCCGCGGACCAGCTCGGCGTGGGCGACGACGAGGCGGCCAGGACCGAACGCGTGTACCTCCGCCTGGCCGCCGGCGACCTGGCGACGGCCTGGGCGGAGTGCGGCTTCGACGTCACGGAGGTCGACCCGGAGGCCCTCCAGCACGGCGGCGTGGGCCCGGCCTGCCCGGTCGGCCTGGCGGAGGAGGTCCGCGCGGCGTCGAGGGTCTTCAACGCGAGCCAGGTCAACACCCTGTACGGCGCCCGCCTGGACATCGACCTCCCCGACGCGCCGTCGCCGTCGAGGTCGCCGTGGAGCGAGCCCGCCTCCGACGCGTCCGCCGCTCCTGCCTCCGCCGCTCCTGCCTCCGCCGCCCCTGCCTCCGCCGCCCCCACTGCATCCGCCGCCTCCGCTGCCTCCGACGCCGAGCAGCCCGGCGCGACCGCGGCGCAGCCCGGCGCTCTCTCGGCGGTCGGGTCAGATCTGGGCGACTACCTGGAGATCCCGGTCCGGGTGGCCACCGACGGCGTGCCCGCCGACCTGATCCTGATCGCCGCCGGCCACCGCGCCCCGGGCGACCTGCACCCATTGATGCGGGCGGCCCTGTTCTCGTCGCCTCCCGCCGGCCATCTCCGCCCGCCACCACGCCCGGCGGCACCCCCGACGGCCCAGGTCCGCTGCCAGGGCACCTGGCACACCATGACGATCGCCGACGGCAGACTCCGGATGGAGCACCATTCGGACGCTGAGGCACAGCGGGAGGAAACGCTCCGGGCCTTGGGCGGCACCAGCACAGGCTGCTTCGCCATCCAACTGGCCTGGACGACGGGCACGGGCCGCCTGCCGCACACACTCTCGGCAACGGTCCGCGAGGTACGCCACCGCATGCAACACGGCGACACCCCCTGGCTCCTGGAGGGCCTGCGGGAGGGCATGATCGACCCGCTGATGCGCGACCCGAACGGCTGGTCGCTGCTCCACATGGCGATGTGGGTCGACTTCCGCCAGGTGGTCCCGGGCCTGCTCCAGGACGGCGTACCCGTGGACGCCAGAGACAAGATCGGCCGCACGCCGCTCTACCTGGCGGCCATGAACGGCGGCCACCCCGACTTCATGCGCCTGCTGCTGGCCTGCGGCGCCGACCCGAGGGCCGAGACGGAGTACGGCGCCTACCCGTCTTACATCGCCAGACACCGCAACGACTGGCAGGACCTGACCTTCCTGTCCGCACTCTGACCACCCGGCAGGGCAACGGCAACCCCCGCACCCCACCGCACAGGCGCCGCACCGCACAAGCCCGTGCAACGTCGAGCCCGGCGGGACCCCGGAGCGTCGCACCTGCGGCGCCACCGCACTCAGCCGCCGGTGTAGCCGACCGCGGGCGACCCGGTGGCGGTGCGGACCTCGTAGCCCCAGCGGCGCAAGGCTTGGATCACCTTCGCCGCCCCCGGCGGGTTGGACGAATGGACCTGGATGACCCCGACGTCGAACGGCCGCTCCTCAAACGCGGCCCGCTCCAGCACCTCGACCACCGGCCACACCGTGTCCGCGCCGCCGAGATCGTGGTCCAGCCACAGCTCGTCGATCCGCTCGCCCCGCAACCTCAACAGCAACTCGACGGCCGCGGCGCTACTGCGAACCACCTCGGCCGCCCGCCCGTCCACGAACGACCGCAGATCGTCCACGAGCACGACCCACCCGCGCGGCCCGCGCTCACCACCACCGCGCTCACCACCACCGCGCTCACCACCACCGCGCCCGCCACCGTCGGCCCGCCCAGCCACAACGCCGCCCTGGGCTACGCCTGCTGGGGTTGCGTGACGAAGGGGTCCAGGGCGCTGCGTAAGAGGTCGTCGTCGTTCTTGTCCAAGGTCTCGCCGGTCCAGGGCTGGAGAAGCTCGACGGTCTCGCCGCTGTGTAACGTCACGGCCACCCGGACCGGGACGCGCTTCAGGATCGTGGCGCCGGCGATGTCCTCGTACGCCAGGAAGCGGTGGCGGCGGGCCAGCTCCTCCACCGGGGCCGACTGGAGGATCTGGAGCAGGCGCTGCTTGCCGTCGTCCGTCTTCTTCGGGCCCGGCACCAGGAGCAGGCCGTTGTCCAGGATCAGGACGTCGAAGTGGTCCTTGCCGGACTTCATGTTGGCGATGCCGCCCAGAACGTCGGCGCCCGCGGCGGAAGCCGTGACGGACTGCTGGCGGGCCGCGGTGATGCTCACGCCCAGGTCCGTCAGGCGCTGGCGGGCCGCCGGCACCCCGGACTGGTCGGCGGCCAGCTTGGCCAGCCCGCCGATCGGCATAGGGGTGCCGTCGGCGGCGACGAACTCGGCGCCGCTGCTCCACGAGTGCTGCCAGCGGGCGCCGGAGCCGGCCCGGGCGGCCAGGGCGATGGCGGCGCCGATGTGGCCGGCCAGTGCCTTGGGCAGGTCCTCGGCATCGGCGTGCGGGGCCACCGCCCGTCCCAGGTCGGCCGCACGGCCCCGCTCGACCAGGTCGAGCACCAGGCCCAGGTCGCCCTGCGGCGCCTGGCCGAGCCGGGCGGCGGCGCGGAAGAGCACGTCGGCCTCCCGCTGCGCGCTCGCCGCGATGCCGGCGTCGGTCAGCTCCTCCCACGGCAGCAGCGTGCGGCCCTCGATGGCGAGTTGCTCGTGCTGGAGCCGGGTCGCCAGGCCGGCCGGGTCGCGCAGCAGCACCGCGGCCGGGCGGTCGTCGGGGGCCACGCCCGAGTCGGCCATCGCCTCCATGGCGCGGATCCGGTCGGCGATCGGCGGGTGCGAGTCCCACCGCGAGCCCTCGCTCGGCGGCGCCTCGGAGCGCAGCTCGGCCAGCTCGCCGGCGCGGCCGCGCAGCAGCTCGGGGAAGCCGCCGAAGACGTCGCGGGGCGCGAGCTTCGCGTCCCAGCCGATGGTGACGTACTTGCCCACGAAGAAGTCCCACGCCGCGTCGACGACCGGCAGGTCACGCATCGCGCGGACCGCGGTGCTGCGCCCCGCCACGCGCACGGAGAACTCGTCGGCCTCGTACTCCATCCGGCGGCTCACGGCCTGCTCGACCAGGATGTAGACCCGTGCGTACAGCGTGAAGAGGCGCCCGACGAGCGTCGACGGACCGATCTGGGCCACCGTCTGCACGATCGCCATGCGCCCGCGGTGGGCGAGGGCGCCGACGCGCGTGTGGCTGCCCGAGTAGTGCCCGAGCTCGTGGGCCAGCACCGACCGCAGCTGCCCGACCGTGAAGGCCTGGATGAGGGGCATCCCGATGTACATGATGCGCCGCCCGCCGACGAGACCGAGGAGCCTGGTGTGCTCCGCGACGGCCGCGTTGACCTCGGGCACCAGCCGGATCTCGTCGGGCGCGCGGGTGCCCACCTGCGTGGCGAGCGTCCGCGCGGCGTCCCACAGCTCCGGCGCCGCCTGCGGCTGCACCTCCACGCCGGACGGGTCGCCCGGCTTCGCCCGCACGATCTTCCAGAAGGCGACGGCCAGGCCGACCGCGGCGGCGATCGTGACCCAGCTGACCTTCCCGGCCGCCGCTCCCGCGTGCTCGCGCCACATCCACACGGACAGCCAGCCCAGCCCCACGATGACGCCGATGGCCAGCAGGTAGAAGCCGGCGAGCAGGGCGACCGACACGGCCGCGCGGATGCTGGTTTTCACTGGTCTGGTTCCCCCGGTGCGATGAGTGGACCCGATTATGCGCGCCTCCCTCGAAGATCGTCTGCCCCGATTACGGTCGGTGTTCCACTGGCTACAGGAGAGTTTCGGGGGTCTACGATGAGCCGCGTCACGTCACGGATGACGGGGAGGTTCGCGGTGAGCGGCTCGGATTGGTTGCAGTCCCGGATCGACACCACCGTGGCGCACCCCGCCCGGCGCTACGACTACTGGCTGGGCGGCAAGGACAACTTCGCCGCCGACCGTGAGTCGGGCGACGCGATCGCCGCGAAGTTCCCGGCCATCCGCACGGCAGTGCTGGAGAACCGGCGGTTCCTGCGTCGCGCGGTGACGCACCTGGCCGGCGAGGCGGGCATCCGGCAGTTCCTCGACGTCGGCACCGGCCTGCCGACGGCGAGCAACACCCACGAGGTGGCGCAGTCGGTCGCCCCCGAGTCGCGCATCGTCTACGTCGACAACGACCCGCTCGTCCTCGTGCACGCGCGGGCGCTGCTGACCAGCGCGCCGGAGGGCGCGACCGCCTACGTCGACGCCGACGTCCGCGATCCCGGCAGGATCCTCGACGACCCCGACCTGCGGCGCACGCTCGACCTGTCGCAGCCGGTCGCGCTGATGCTGCTGGCGATCCTGCACTTCGTGCCCGAGGACGACGATCCCTACGCGATCGTCCGTCGGCTGCTCGACGCCCTGCCGAAGGGCAGCTACCTGGTGGCCTCCCACGCGACGAGTGACTACCTGCCGCCGGAGCTGGTCGCCGACATCTCGTCGGGCCGCCACGGGCAGGGCCGGCTGCGCACCCGGGCCGAGGTCGAGCGGTTCTTCGACGGCCTCGACCTGGTCTCGCCGGGCGTCGTGCCGCTGCCGGAGTGGCGGGCCGAGGGCGAGCCCCAGCCCCGCCCGGCGGCCGGCGAGGTCGCGATGTATGCGGGCGTCGCCCGGCTCGCCTGACACGCCGCGGCCTGGCGCAGCGGCACGGCAGAAGCGCACCTGAAGCGAATCGTAAGGGCGCCCCGGCAAGGTCATCGGTGTCAGCAAGAAGCAAGACGACACCGAGGAGTCCCGATGCGCAAGCTCATCAACTCGACCTACATCACGCTCGACGGGGTCATCGACAACCCGGCCTGGACCACCCCGTACTTCGACGAGGAGGCCATGGAGTTCGCCGGGATGCAGACCGACAACGCCGACGCGCTGCTCATGGGCCGGGCCACCTACGACGGCATGGCGGCCGCCTGGCCGCTGCAGGACGAGAACGACCCGACCACCGGCGCCGCCTACTTCAACCACGTCAAGAAGTACGTCGCCTCGCGCACCCTCAGCGACCCGCAGTGGAACAACTCCGAGGTGCTCCAGGGCGACCTGGTCGAGGAGGTGCGCAAGCTCAAGGCGCAGGAGGGCAAGGACATCCTGCAGTACGGCTACGGCTCGGTCACCACGCAGCTGATCAAGGCCGGGCTGGTCGACGAGGTCCGGTTCTGGATCTGCCCGGTCATCGAGGGCGGCGACAGCGTCAGCACGCCGCTGAAGGACGTGAAGGCGGCGTTCGAGCTGATCGACACTCGCGTGCACAAGAGCGGCGTGATCATCGTGTCGTACCGCCCCGAGGCCGCTTAGTCAGAGGCGAGCAGGGCCCGGGCCTCGCCCGGGCTCAGCCGCCTTCCCGCAGCGATCAGCTCGGCAAGCCGAGCGGCACCCAGCGCCGCCGAGAGCCGCGCCGACACCTCGGCGATCGTGTCCCGCTCGGCCGGCGACGCCGGCGCGTCGAGCGACTCGCGGGCCGCCGCCGCGGCGCCCAGCAGCCGGGCCGCGACCGAGGGGTCCGGGGCGGCCGAGGCGATGCCCTCCAGTGCCCCGGCCGCGTCCCGCGACCACCCGTTCAGCACCGCCAGGTCGAACGCCTCCGTGTGCAGCCGCAGCGCGGCCGCCGCATCGCCGAGCGCAGATCGTGCGTACCCGAGCTCGACCAGCACCATCGGCAGGTAGAGCGCGGGCCGCGGCTCCCGCCGCCCGGCGTCGACGAGCCCGCCGAGGTGCTGCACGGCCAGGTCCAGCTTGCCCGAGCGCCGGCAGGCGAAGCCGAGCGACAGCTCCGCGAACACCACCGCCGACGGCGCGCCGTGCTCGACGACCAGCGCGTACGCCCGCTCGGCCAGCTCGAGTGCGACGGCGTGGTCGCGGGTCTGCACCGCGATCCAGGCCAGCCAGGACAGCTTGGTCCCGACGTCGGGCCACAGCTCCAGCTCCTCGGCCCAGCGCAGCCCCTCCCGATGCAGGGCCGCGGCCCGCTCGTGCTCGCCGCGCATCTCGGCCAGGCCGCCGAGCCAGTCGTTGGCCTGCAGCCGGCCCCACCGGTCACCCAATGCCGCGAAGATGGCGGCGCTCCGGGTCGCGGCCTCTTGCAGTACTGCCAAATCCCCCGAGGCATGGGCATGCATGGCCCGCGACGCGAGCACCGCCGCTTCGGTCCACGGATCGTCCGGCGCGTCGGGCAGCAGCTCGGCATCGAAGGCCGTGTGTGCCAGGAACCACCGTGCCCGCGGGGAGGCATCGACCAGCGCCGCATCAAGGGACACCACCGGATCGCCCTGCAGCAGCGCGAACCCGGCCCGCCACGGCGCGGCGGCGGCGGCCTCGGCCGGCGAGCCGTCCGCAGCGAGCGCGCGGCGGGCCTCGGCGAACCGGCCGCGTAGGAACCAGTACCAGGTCAGGGCGTTGGCCAGGCGCAGGCCGCCGCCGTGCACGAGCGCCGCGCGCAGGTTGCCGGTCTCGGCGTCGAGCCGGGCGAGCCACTCCTGCTGCTCGGGCCCGCGCAACAACGGGTCGGCCTGCTCGGCGAGCTCGGTGTAGTACGCAGCGTGCCGGGCGCGCACCTCGGCGAGGCGGGCAAGCCGCGGCAGGCAGAACGCGGCCACCGTCTCCAGCAGCCGATATCGACCGTCGTCGGCGACGACGAGCGAGCGGTCGACCAGCCGCGCCAGCGCGTCCGGATCGGTGCCGCAGACCCGCTCGGCGGCCTCGGGCGTGCAGCCGTCGGCGAACACCGCGAGCCCCGCCAGCACCTGCTGGTCGACCGGGTCGAGGAGGTCCCAGCTCCAGCCGATGACGGCGGTCATCGTCCGCTGCCGCGGTGGCACGTCCCGCTGCTGCGTCGCCAGCGACTCAAGCCGGTCGATCACGCCCTGCACCCCGAACGCCCGTACGCGGGTCGCGGCCAGTTCGAGCGCGAGCGGCAGGCCGTCGAGGCGGCGGCACAGCTGCGCGACGGCGGGCGCGGTGCGCGCGTCGAGGCGGAACCCGCGCTGTTGCGCGGCGGCCCGCGCGGCGAACAGCCGGGCCGCGGGCGAGCGCCGCACGGCGTCGACGTCGTGGTCGTCCTCCGGCAGATGCAGCGGCGGTACCTCCCAGAGCACCTCCCCGGCAATGCCCAGCGGCTCACGGCTCGTGGCCAGCACGCTGAGCCCCGGCACGTCCCGCAGCAGCCGGCCGACCAGCGCCGCGGCCGGCTCGACGACGTGCTCACAGTTGTCGAGCAGGAGGGTCCTCGACAGCCGCAGCGCCGCGACGAGCCGCTCGGTCGCGTCGCCCTCCTCGCGGATCGCCAGCGTGCTGAGGATGTGCTCGGCGAGATGCTCGTCGCCGGTCGGCAGCGGCGCGAGCTCGACGAGGTGCACACCGTCCTGTGATCGAGCAGCCTCGATCGCGAGCCGCGTCTTGCCGACGCCGCCAGGACCGATGAGCGTCACGAGCCGCTGCTGCGGCAGCAGCGCGCGCAGCTCGGCGAGCGCCTCGGCCCGCCCGACCAGCTCGTCGAGCCGGGCCGGCAGCGCGTTGCGGACGATCGCGGCCCGCGGCGGCGGGCTCAGCCCGGCGTCCTGCCGCAGGATGCGCTGGTGCAGCGCGACGAGCTCCGGCCCGGGGTCGAGCCCCAGCTCCTCGGCGAGGCGTTCGCGCAGGTCGGCGTAGCTGTCGAGGGCCTCCGCCGCGCGGCCGGCGGCGTAGAGGGCGCGCAGGTGCAGCGCGCGCAGCCCCTCCCGCAGCGGGTGCCGGGCGACCAGCTCGGCCAGGTCGGCGGCGACGAGGTCGTGCTCGCCGCGCTCCAGCCGGGCCTCGGCCAGCCGCTCCAGCGCGACCAGGCGCTGCTCCTTCAGCCGGGTCGCCTCCGCGCGGCAGAATTCCTCGTCGGCGAAGTCGGCGTACGGCTCGCCGCGCCACAGTTGCAGCGCCGCCTCCGGCGCCTCGGCCAGAAATCGGTCCGCGTCAATCACGGCACGCAGCAGGTACCCCGGCGGCCGCGACTCGATCAGGTCGCGGGCGCCCGGCTCGGCGTCGTTGAGGGCCTTGCGCAGCTGCGACACCCGCACCTGCAGCGCGCCGGCCGCGTTGGCGGGCGGGTCGTCGCCCCACAGGTCGTCGATGAGCCGGTCGGCCGAGACCACCTGGTTGCGGTGCACGAGCAGGTCGGCGAGCAGCATCCGCACCTTCGTGCCGGGCACCACCACCGGCTCGCCGGCGTCGGTGGTGACGGCGAGCGGCCCGAGCACCCCGAACTGCACGGCGCCCATCGTAAGCGGACCGAAAGCGCGCCGGCGCATCGTCGCTGCATGGAGCTTTACTTCGAGTCGCACGGCAGCGGCGGCGCGCGGCCGCTCGTGCTGATCCACGGCGCGCTGTCCGGCATCGGTACCTCGTTCGGCCAGATCCTGCCGAGCCTCTCCCGCACCCGGCGGGTGATCGCGGTGGAGCTGCAGGCGCACGGCCGCACGCCCGACATCGACCGGCCGTTCACCATCGAGCACTTCGCGGATGACGTGGTCGAGTTGCTGGACCGGCTCGGCCTCGACCGCGCCGACGTCTTCGGCTGGAGCATGGGCGCGTCGGTCGGGCTGCGGCTCGGCACCGACCACCCCGCCCGCGTCGGCCGGCTGGTGCTGGCATCGGTGAGCTTCGACCTCGGCGGTGTGTACCCCGGGCTGTTGGAGGGCATCCAGGACCTCCAGCCGGAGCACCTGCACGGTTCGGAGTTCCACGAGGAGTACCTCCGCACGGCGCCCGACCCCGCCGGCTGGGCGAACCTCGTGACGAAGATGAAGGTGCTCGACGCGAACCTCCCGAGCTGGACGGCCGCGCAGATCCGCGCGCTGGACGCCCCGACGATGCTCGTGCTCGGCGACGCCGACATCGTCACCCCCGAGCACGCCGTGGAGATGTTCCGGCTGCTCGGCGGCGGCGTGCCCGGCGACCTGACCGGGCTGCCGGCCTGCCGCCTGGCGATCCTGCCCGGCACCACGCACACCACGATCCCGCATCGCGCCGAGGTACTGGCCCCGATGATCGAGGAGTTCCTGGAGGAGCCCGTACTGTGTGCGACGGCAGGGTCGTAGCGCAGAGGTCGACGCGCCCGGACTCATATTCCGGGAGGACGCCGGTTCAATTCCGGTCGGCCCTGCCCCCGTACTGTGTGTGACGGCAGGGCCGTAGCGCAGAGGTCGACGCGCCGGACTCCCAATCCGGGGGACGCCGGTTCGATTCCGGCCGGCCCTGCCCCCGTATCCTCGTCGGGTGGTGCCCGCCTGGATGGTCGAGCACGCGACATCGCGCCGCCTCGCGGGCGACTGGCGCGGCGCGTGCGCCGCGGCGTTCGTCCACGAGCAGATCGACCTCGCCGACATCGCCCGCCGCGACGGCGCCGAGGTGGCGTCGGCGGTCGAGGACGAGCTGCGCCACCTGGTCCCCGACCTGCTGCGCTGGCACCTGCCGAGGCGCCCGGACGGCCTGCTGCGGGCGGGCCGGTATTACCCGCTGGCGATGCTCGGCGACCGGCAGGCGCTGATCGCGTTCGCACCGGAGCGGGTGGGCCACCCGCAACGGATCATCCTGCGCTTCTGGCCCCTGGCCGGCGCCAACCGGTGGGCCAGGCGCGACGACACCATGCTGCTCCACCGGGAGCGATGGGACTCCAGGTGTACCGCTGAGCTCGGCACACAATGCGCGGGCTGGACCGGCGGCTTGCTGGCGGCCCTGCTGCGGCTGGACGACGCCGGCCGCCACGCGGAGGCCTGGGCGGCGGCCGGCTACACCCTGGAGTCCTCCGCGGACCCCGACGCCGCCCTGGGCTGGCTGCGCCCGATGCACCTCGCGCTTCCCACGGTCGCCTGCCGTGTGGCCCCCGCCTCCGAACTCGTCAAGATCGACTTCCGCGGCCACTACCTCGTCCTGGGCCGGCCGCCCTCCCGGGTCCGCCTGGTGCGCCGCGCGGCGTACCACCGCGTCGACGAGGACCGCCGCCGCGCCGAGGTGGCGGAGTTCGGCCGCCCGCTGGCCGAGGTACCCACGCTCCCGCACTCCCTGGTGCGCCGCCCGCCGGCCCTGGACGGCCTGCTCACCGGCCGCCTGCGGCCGGCCGACCTGCATCCCCTCGTGCACGAGGCCCTGTTCCCGGGCGCACCGCCGCCGGCCCACCCGGTCGAACGCCTTCGTCCGGTCGTGCGCGTCCACTGCGACCACGCCACCCACGAGGTGGTGATGCGCGACGGCACGCTCGCCCTGCCCCACTCGCCGGCCGAGATCGACCGCGAGCGCATGCTCCGCGCCCTGGGCGGCGAGGTCCAGGGCTGCGTGGCGGCGTACGACGGCTGGCGCGACCCGGCGGTCCGCATGCCGAGCCCGATGCGCACCCTGCGGGCCTCGGTGCTCGCCCTGGTCCAGCAGGGCGACGGCCCCGCCCTGGCGAGCGCCCTGGACAACGGCCTGGACCCGCACCTGCGCGACGAGCGCGGCCGCACGCTGCTGCACCTGCTCCCCTGGCTGACCGGCGCCGACCTGCTGGACCGCCTGATGGCGACGGGCCTGCCGGTGGACGTCCGCGACCTGGAGGGCAGGACGCCGCTCCACGACGCCGTGGCGCACGGCACCCCGGACCTGGTCCGCGCCCTGCTCGCGGCGGGCGCGGACCCGAACGCCCGCTCGACCGGCCGCTGGCCCAGCCCGGCGCGGTCCACGACCCGCCCGGACCTGGCCTTCCTGCGGCACCTCTAGACTTCGACCCGGCAGGGCCGTAGCGCAGAGGTAGTCGCACCGTCTCTGCAGGACAGGGGACGCCGGTTCGACTCCGGCCGGCCCTGCCCCCGATGCCCACCGACCTCGTGCGACATCACTGGGGCGGCAGCACCTTGCGGAAGTAGCTGGCCGACTCCTCGTAGCCCAGCGCCGCGTAGAATCCGGCCGCCCGCCGCGTCGCGAGCGCGACGAGCGCGCACCCGCGCCGCGCGGCCCATCGCTCGAACTCGTCCATCAACGCCCGCCCGACCCCGCCGGAGCGCCGGGAGGGCCGCACGAGCACCTCCTCGACCCAGCCGACGGGCCCGTTGGCGTAGAACGTCAGGTGCCGGAACCCCAGCAGGTAGCCGGCCGCCTCCCCGTCGTCGACGGCCAGCAGCAGGCAGGCGCCGCGGTCATCGAGCAGCGCCGCGTAGCTCTCGCGGAACCGCTCCGGCGCGAAGGCAAACGACTGCGCCAGCTGTGCTGCCAGCTCCGCCACGGCCGCCGCGTCGCCGGCCGTGCACTCTCGGATCTCGACCATCTCCCGATGATCGGTCAGCGGTGGCACCACCGCACGACCGAGTCCAGGCAGAGCTGGAGGCCGAGTCCGATGTAGATGGCCAGGCCGAAGAGACCGACGAGCGGCCGGCCGTTGGTCAGGAAGAGGAAGCAGGCCAGCAGTTGGGCGGCGCAGCCGAACAGCGCCAGCCAGCGGCCCCAGCGGCGGCCCTGCCAGACGCCGATGCCGCCGACCGCCTCGGCGGCCGGTACGACGATGGCAGCGATCACCAGCGCGAACAGCCAGGAGCCCTCGGCATCGCTGTTGCTGAGGATGCTCACCCCCAGCACGACGCCGATCGATCCCAGGACCACGAGCACGATGGCCGCGCCCGTCGCGGACGACGGGCGGTAGTCCAGGGGTTCGCGTTTGAACCGGTTGCGGTACTGATCCAGGCGCGATGTCATGGCGCCGACGATGACGGCGGGGAATTGCAGTCCACCTGCAGTCGGCTGACAGGTGGTTGACATCGTCGATGTGAGCGATAACACTCATGACATCCAATATCTGCGCTTACTCCGCCCCGGAGTTCGGCCCGATATGTGAGCGCTAACATCCCAGAGAGGCCCCCGCCATGGGTTTCTGGTCCGCGCGCCGGCTGCGGCGCACCATCCTTCCGGGCGCCGCCGCGGCGCTCGTCGCGGCGGCGCTGGTCGCCGTGCCCGGCACCGCCCAGGCCGCCGGCACGCTGCCCTGTGACATCTACGCCGGCGGCGGCACCCCCTGCGTCGCCGCGCACAGCACCACCCGCGCGCTGTTCGGCGCGTACAACGGCTCGCTCTACCAGGTGCGGCGCTGGTCGGACGGCGCCACGTCCAACATCGGCGTGCTGAGCGCCGGCGGCTACGCCAACGCGGCGGCGCAGGACTCGTTCTGCTCCGGCACGTACTGCACGATCGTGCGCATCTACGACCAGACCTCCCGGCACAACGACCTGACGATCGCCCCGGGCGGCGGCGCGAACCCCACCCCGGACCAGGGCGCGAACGCCGCGGCCCTGCCGGTCACGGCCGGCGGCCACAAGGTCTACGGCGTGTACATTTCAGCCGGCAACGGCTACCGCAACAACGCCACCAACGGCATCGCCACCGGCAGCCAGCCCGAGGGCATGTACATGGTCACCGAGGGCACGCACGTCAACGACCGCTGCTGCTTCGACTACGGCAACGCCGAGACGAACAACATGGACACCGGCAACGGCGACATGGACGCGATCTACTTCGGCACGCTGTGCTGGTTCTCGCCGTGCGCGGGCGGCCCGCGCGTCGCCGCCGACCTCGAGAACGGCCTGTTCGCCGGCGGCAACGGCTCCTGGACCGCGAACACCGGGCGCAGCACCCCGTTCGTGACGGCGATGCTGAAGAACGACGGCACCACGACCTACGCCATCAAGGACGGCAACGCGCAGTCCGGCAGCCTGGCCACCCGGTACAACGGCGCGCTGCCCAGCCAGGCGGGGTACCGCCCGATGACCAAGCAGGGCGCGATCATCCTCGGCATCGGGGGCGACAACAGCAACGGCTCCGTAGGCTCGTTCTTCGAGGGCGTCATGACCAGCGGCTACCCGACCGACGCCACCGAGAGCTCGGTCCAGGCGAACATCGTCTCGGTCGGCTACAGCAAGAGCGTCACGTTCCCGGTGAACGGCGCCACCTACCGGCTGACGAACCTCGCGAGCGGCAAGGTGCTCGACGCGGTGAACTGCGGTACCGCGAACGGAACCCAGATCGACATCTGGCAGTCGCTCGGTAACACGTGCCAGCAGTGGCGCTTCAACAGCGTCGGCGCCAACAAGTGGACCGTCACGAACGTCAACGCCAACAAGGTCCTCGACGCCGTCAACTGCGGCCTGGCGCTGGGCACCGCCACCAACCTGTGGCAGTCGCTGGGCAACCTGTGCCAGCAGTGGGCGGTCATCCCCGCCGGCAACGGCCGCTACGAGCTCGTGGTCGAGAACAGCGGCATGGTCCTCGACGACCAGAACTGCGGCACCGCGAACGGCACGAAGGTGCAGCTCTGGATGTGGCTGAACAACACCTGCCAGCTCTGGGCAATCGCCCCGTAGGACGACTGCCCAGGCATCAACCAAACCTTCAGTCGAGGTCGGCGGCGTCCGGCAGGGCGCCGTCCGACCAGCGCGCGGCGAGGACGGCGCCGTACGACTGGCGGACGCCGTTCGTCCACGACTCCAGCGCCAGCGCCGCACCCGTCGCCGGGTCGATGACGAGCCGCTGCTGCCCGACCGCCCCGCTGTCGCCGCGCCGGCTGTAGGCGACCGCGACACCGTTGCGGCCCAGGGCGTCGGTGACCGGCCCCAGCGTGGCGATGCCGGGCAGTTGGGCCAGCATCCGGTAGGCGGCCGCGCGCACCGGCGCCGGGACCGGCAGGTCCAGCACCAGGCCGGCGCCCGCGTAGAAGAGGAACTCGTCCCGGTTCTCCCCCGAGCCCTTCTCCGCATACCAGTCCAGCAGCCGCGCCTTGAGCGCGCCGGGCTCGGTGGGCAGCGCGGCCAGTGCGGCCGCGGACCGGGGCAGCCCGGCCACCAGGAAGTTGTTGTCCGCGGTGTGCCCCTGCATCGGCCGGGCCGCCCAGCCGCCGGAGGGCCCGCGGATGTACGCGACCGAGGGGTCGCCGGCGCGGGTCGCGAGCCACTGCTCGTCGGTCGTCCTCGGCATCCCGTGCTCCGTGCGCACGACCCAGTACCGGCCGCTCTCGACGGGCTTGGCGTCGTTGTGCTGCGCGGCGACCAACAGCAGGTTGGTCTCCGCCTGCGCCGACGACGGAGCCGACTGGCCCGCGACGGTGTCCGGCACCGGGGCCGGCGCGTCCGGTCGCAGGGCGACCGCCGCCGTCACCGCGGCGACCGCGGCCAGCCCGGCCCCCGCCAGCACGAGCCGCCGTGACGGGGTGCGGCGGCGTGCGGGTGGCCTGGGGTACGACATGATCGCCGAGACGTCGTCGGGCGTCGGCCCGGCAGTGAGCCGGCTCGGGCGGGCCTCGGCTAGGGAACGCATGATCTTGCTCATCGGCTGTACTCCTGCGTCGGTTGGGCGAGCGGTGTGCGACGAGCCGACCCGGCGAGCGCCTGCTCGAGCCGCTTCCGGGCGCGGTGCAGCCGGACGAAGTAGGTGGCCGTGGAGCAGCCGACGACCTTCGCGGCCTCCCGGGCCCCGAGCCCGTGCCAGGCCACGAGGGTCAGCAGCTCACGGTCGTCGTCGCCGAGCCGCGCGAGCGCGGCCAGCATTGCGGCCTTCTCGGTGACCCCGTCGGCGACGTCGGCCTGCGCCTCCTCCACCCAGGCCCGCATCTCGGCCGCCAGGCTCACCTGCCGCACCTCGTCGCGATACCGCTCCCGGATGACGTTGCGCGCCACGCCGAGCAGCCACGGCAACGGCACCCCCGGCACGGCGTCGAGCCGCCGCCACACCACGAGAAACGTGTCCGCGACAACGTCGTCGGCAAGGTCCCGCCCGACCCGGCTGACCGCGTAGGCGTACACCCGCGGCCGATACTCCCCGTAGAGAGCGGTGAACCAGCGACCTTCATCGGGATGCTTCACAAGCTGCACTCCTCCAGCGCCGAGGATCTCTCGTCACGAGGTAGTGCGCCCCGAGGCCCCGTTCTTACCGCGCCCCGGTGAGGTCTTCCGTGACCTCGACGACCCGGTCCGGCCGACCGGGCCCGAGCTTCGCCGTCACCCGGTCCTCAGCGAGGCGATGAACCGGCGGGAGGGATCAGGTGCCAACGTCCTGTCCCAGAGCACGTCGAAGGTCTTCGACAGGCCTTCGATCTTTTCCTCGTCCTCGATCCACACCTCACCGGTGACCGTCTCAATGTGGGCTACGGGCGGAAACGGGTCGGGGAACGCCAGAACGGTGAATCCTCCGTTCAGCGAGGGGTGCGGCCCGGCATCGAACGGGAGGACCCTGATCGCCACGTTCTCCCGCTGCGACACTTCAACCAGGAAGTCGAGCTGCTCGTCCAGCATCGCCCGGTCGCCGAACGAACGCCGGAGCACCGACTCGTCGACGACCAGCTGAAACTCGACATCCGCCAGGCGCTGCTGCCGGTTCATCCGCATCGAAAGCCAGCGCTCGATCTCCTCATCGGCGCCCGACAGCCCGAGGGCCCGGACGAGCGTGGCGACGTAGCCCTTGGTCTGCAGGATTCCCGGGATGAGCGCCTGTTCGAACTGCCGGATGGACCGGGCATCCGACTCGAGCGCGGCATACCTGGATGCGCCCTCGGACAGCACGTCGGGGTAGTTCTGCCACCAGCCGCGAACGTTCGCCGCCCGGCAGAGGTCGAGCACCTGGTCGGCGACACCATGATCGACGGCGTACTCGGCCAGCAGCGCCCTCACGTCGGGCAGCCGCGCCGCGACCAGGGCGTTCTCGATGCGCGACAGCGCGGACTTGGAGATGCCGGCACGGCCCGCCGCCTCCTCGACGGTCAGACCCGCCTCGAGGCGAAGCCGTCGGAGCTCCCGGGCAAGCAGCGTCCTCCGGATGGTCGGCGTTGCCACTGTCAGCCTCCTGTACCTGCGCCTGCACGCGCGACTCTACGCCGGAGAGGTCGACCCGCGTCGGGGATCTCTCTACAGGAATCCCGTAGCGAGCCTCCCGAATCGGGAGTTGCATTTTCCGTTGATCAATGTAACCGTAAGAGCACGGGAGTGCAACACACAGTTGACGGGTGGTCACATGAACTCCTCAACCAGAGGCCGTTCAGCCCAACACGAAGGTCGAGCCACGAACGCATCCCCCGGCGCGCGGGTCGTCCGCCGTAGGACGCCGGAGCGCCAGGTCAGGAAGCAGCATGCCGCCGGCGTGACCGGATGGGCCGGCCTGTTCCTGGCACTGCTCGGCGCCTATCCCTCCTTGTTCCCGTGGTCCACGGCGGCCGACAGGGGCATCGGCGTCATGCTCTGCCTGCTGCTCGCCGGCCTGGCCGCCCGCATGTCGGTGCTGGCGCTGCAGGCTCGTCTCGACTGGGCCCTCAGCGCGATCATCGTGGCCCTGGTGCTCGTGCTGGCCGTGGTCGCGGCGGTCAACAACGCCCAGCAGACCGGACCCGGCGAGCGCCCGACCGCGCCGGCCTCCACGCCGACGCCGACAAGCTAGCGCCGTTGCCCTGGCTCGCAGCCAGGGCAACGACCTGGTCGATCAACTGCGGGCGCGGTCGATGCGGTGCCGACTCATTCCGGGTACGGGATGTGCGGGGCCAGGCTTACCCGCGAGGTGATGGACAGCTTCCGGTACACATGGCGCAGGTGGTAGTTCACCGTGTGCCGGGAGATGCCCATCCGGCGGGCGATCTGCCGGTTGGTCAGCGCCGAACCCGCCAGGCGGGCCACATCCCGCTCGCGGTCGCTCAGCGCGGCCCAGCCCGACAACGGCTGGTCGGGGGACACCACCGCCACGACCACCGTCTCCCCCGCCGACTCCAGGTCGTACACCAGCACGGGCCGCAGGCCCGTCGCTTGCAGGCCGCGCAGTAGCGTCTCCGCCAGTCGCTCCATCTCTGCCTCCAGAGTGCCGAGTGATTACTGGAACTTACTGGAAGATACTGGAGCGACTCAAGCCTATATCCGAAGGTCAGCCGAACGGCCCACTTGTTCCGGGTAAATGTCGGGGATTGCTGGAAAATGCTGGAGCGCGGTAGGGTCGCGAACGTGGCCGATGACGCTGAGGAGCTGGAGCGGCAGATCGAGCCGCTGCGGGTCCGCATGCGCGAGGCGGCCGCCGCCGGCGACCGTCCCCAGGTTGCCATGCTCAAGGCCGAGCTGCGCGCGCTCGAAGAGGCGTGGTACGACGCGCTGGACGCGATGACCCCGGACGACGGCCAGCCCGCCGGGTCGCGGCTGGTGCCCCTGCGCGAGCAGGTCCACAGCGCCCTCACGCTGCTCGCCGTCCCGGCCGCGCCGAAGCTGGTCGCCCAGGTGTACAACGCCTGCTACGGCGGCGACATGCGCGGTGAGAAGCTCACCAGCCTGCGGCGCGACGAGGAGCGCTCGTTCCGCACCGCGCCGTTCGCCCGGCCGTACTACCTCTGCGCCGCGCTCACCGCCGACCGGCTGGCACCCGTGCGCGGGCTGCTGGCGGTGTCGACGTGGGCGCTGGAGCAGCGCATCGTCGGCGCGCTCAGCCCGCGCGTCGACTTCCTGACCGCCGCGGTCAACATCGCCCGGCACGCGGAGCGGGTCGAGGTCGACCGCGCGACCGCCCGGCTGCTGTGGCTGTTCGCCGAGAACATCCCCGGGGCCGCCGACGGGATCGGCCAGGCCAAGCCGGCCGTGGTCATCCGCGCCGCGGAGTCCGAACTCACCACCCACGCCGCAACCGACCGGTCGCACCGCGAAGCGGCCGCCGCCCGAGCCCGAGCGCAGCTCGACGACGTCGCCCGCCTCTTCGGCAGCACCCTGAAGCCGGTGGAGGAAACCCAGCCATGACCAGCACCGACCGACGGCTCGACCACCTGCGCGGCCCGGTGCCGCCGGTGCCGCACAACGCGCGCACGATCGCCGCGCTCACCACCAACCCCGCCTGCTCCCGGCGCGCCGTCATGGACGCGGCCGGCATCGACAAGCGCCGGGTCGCCGCCCGGGTCGGGTTCCCCCCGCCGTACGGGCAGTCGCCGTTCACGATCACCCGCACCCGCGCGTTCGAGGCGCAGGTCAAGGCCAACGGCTGCGCCGAGCTGCTGCGGATGCTGCGCGAGGTGCTCGGCCTGTCGATCGCCGAGGTGGCGTACCACGACCTGGAGGAGGCGGCCGGGAACGTGTCGCCCGAGGTCCGCCACCTGCTCGCGCGGCAGAAGCTGACCGCGACGGACGGGGACGGCACGCTCTTCGACCACCCGCTGCTGCGCCTCCCGGTCGGCGGGCGGCAGGTGTACCTGGAGCCGGACCTCATCGCGTTCCGCTACGAGGGCACCTTCTACATCATCGAGATCAAGTCGTTCGCCGTCATCGACGGCCAGGCCGACGGCGGCAAGGTAGCCGCGGCCGCGGTGCAGTCGGCCGTCTACGTGATCGCGCTGCGCCGCCTGCTCGCCGACCTCGGTCAGGACCCGGGGCGCGTCTCGCACGAGGTCGTCCTGGTCAACCCCGAGAACTTCGCCAACCACGCCGTCGCCACCAAGGTCGACGTGCGCCGCCAGCTCACCGTGCTCGACCGGCAGCTGGCCCGGATGAAACGCATCGACACGCTGCTGGAACCGCTCGACGACGACCTCACGTTCGACCTGGTGCCGGACCGCGACGGCAGCCCGACCCGCCCCGAGAGCGAGCTGCGGGACGCGCTGGAGCACATCCAGGCCCGCTACTCCCCCGACTGCCTGGCGATGTGCGAGCTCTCGTACTTCTGCCGCGACGAGGCCCGGGGCACCACGCACGCGCTGGGGCGGTCGGTGAGCGAGGAGCTCGGCAGCGTCGAGCGGATCGACACCGCGCTGGCCCTGGCCACCGGACAGCGGACTCCCTCCTCCGAGCAGCATGAGGCGGCAGGTATACTGCGGGCAGCCCTGCGCCTGCGCAACGAGTGCTTCGGGATGCCGGCATGACGTCGCTCACCTCCCTCGCGCGCGCACTGGCGGTCCAGGAGGAGGCGGCCCAGCGGCTCACCACCGTGCGCCACACGCACGTCGCCGACCGCCCGCTGGTACTGATCCCGCTCGCGCTGGCCGGCGAGGCCAACGCCCCGCTGGCGGCACTGGTCGGTGACGATCCGGCCGCGCCGCGGCTGCTCATCGTGCCGCAGCCACGCAACCGCGACCAGCGGTTCGCGTTCGCGGCGGCGCTCGGCCGGCTGGTGGTGTCCTATGTGGACAGCTTCGCCCGCCACCAGGAGGAGCAGCGCGGCCGCCGCCGGTTCACCGACGCGCCGCAGCTCGTCGTGCCCAACCCGGGCGGCGTCGAGTTCGTGCGGCTCTTCGGGCGCTCGACCCGGCTGCGCCGCACCTACGGCGAGTACGCCGTCGACCGGATCGTGCCCACGTTCGGCCGGTGGCTCACGTTCTTCGCCGAGCGCGCCGAGCACCCCGGCTCGGCGCTCATGCTCGCGCTGACCAGCGAGCTCGGCGCGCACTGGGCGACCGGGCAGAGCACGGTCGAGGACGCCAACCTGGCCGCGCTGATGGCCTGGCTCGACCCGCCGGCCGGGGTCTCGCCGTTCGAGGCGGCGCTGGAGGCCGAGGACACCGAGCGCTGGCCGCCGGCCGGCCCGGCGACCGACCCGGTGTTCGACAAGGCGCAGCTGGAGCCGGCCATCAACCGGTACGCCCGCAGCGACGGCGCCCCCGCCGCCCGGACAATGCTGGAGGCGGCGCTGGAGAGCCAGCTCGCGCCGACCTGGCGGCTCATGTGGCGGGGCCTGGAGCTGCTGCGCGCGCTGCCGGCCGGCTCGCGGGTCGAGTCGCGCTGGGCCGAGGACCGCGACGCCTACACCGACTACGTCAGCTACCTCGCCGGTGACAACCCGCTGCCCCAGCCGCGCCGCGACGGTGCGGTCGCCGCGGCCCGCCGGCTGGCCCGGCTGGAGCGGGCCCAGGCGCAGTACGACGCGCAGCGGGCGCTCGACGACCCCCTGGTCATGGCCGAGTACCGGCTGGCCGGCGAGGCCTTCGCCGGTGAGGTCGTGGCGGCCGAGCCGGACCGGATCGACGCCTCCGGCACCCGCCGCAAGCTGCGGCCGCGCATCACCGTGCGGACCCGGGACGGGCTGCGGCTCGGCGTCGGCGTCTCGGTGGTGTCGCCGGCCCGGCCGGCGCAGAAGGCGGAGCTGCGCGAGCTGACGCCGACCGCCGACGGCCTGGAGGTACTGCTGGAGCTCACCGGCGGCATGGGCCGGTCGCTCCAGGCCCCGGCCGGCAGCGTCCCCGCCGTCGGCGAGTGGGTCACCTACAGCACGCTGAGCGACGCCTACCAGCCCACCGGGCAGTTCCCGTCGGCCGCCGACACACCGTGGACGCACGGCGGCCCACCACCGCCGCCGGAGCCGACCGAGGAGGACGCCGTGGAGGCCTGGTCATGACCGTGGACATCTTTCCCGCGGTGATGGCCGACCTGTTCGACGGGCCGGCGCGCGGGGTCGTCGTCGACTCGCCGCCCGGCGCCGGCAAGTCGACGCTGGTCGTGCGGGCCGCGCGGCACATCGCCGCGACCGGCGAGCCGCTCGCCGTCGTGGCCCAGACCAACGAGCAGGTCGACGACCTGGTCGCCAACCTGGCTGGCCAGGCACCGGAGCTGCCGATCGGGCGGCTGTCCGCGCAGGGGTACGTCCCGGTGGCCCGCATCTCCGGCCACCCCAACGTCCAGGTCGACTCCGTCGTGGCCGGCCTCGGCGGGTGCAGTGTCCTCATCGGTACCGCCGCCAAGTGGGCCACGCTGACCGAGGGCTCGTGGCCGTGGGCGATCGTCGACGAGGCCTACCAGATGCGCTCCGACGCGCTGCTGCGGGTCGCCGGCCGGTTCGAGCGCACGCTGTTCGTCGGCGACCCGGGGCAGCTGGATCCGTTCTCGACGGTGGAGACCGAGCGCTGGGCCGGGCTGTCCTGGGATCCCCAGCTCAGCGCGGTGGCGGTGCTGCTGCGCCACAACCCGGACCTGCCCGTGCACCGCCTGCCGGTGTCCTGGCGGCTGCCGGCCACCGCGGCGCCTGTCGTCTCCGAGGCGTTCTACCCGTTCACGGGCTTCACCTCCGGTACCACTGCTGAAGAACGATCGATGGCGTTCGCCACCCGGGCGTTCGGCGCGTCGCCGCTCGACGCGACCCTGGCCACCGCCGCCGCCACCGGGTGGGCGCTGCACGAGCTGCCGGCCCGGCACAGCATGCGCACCGACGCGGAGGTCGCCGCCGCCTGCGCGCTGCTGGCGCTGCGGCTGGTGGAGCGCGGTGCGATCGCCGTATCGGAGAAGGCGCCCGGTGGCACGCCGGTCGGGCCGCAGCGGATCGCCATCGGCACCGCGCACCGCGACCAGGCCGCGGCCGTGCGGCACTACCTGCCGGAGCACTCCTGGATCACCGTCGACACCGCCAACCGGCTGCAGGGCCGCGAGTACGACGTGACCATCGTCTGGCATCCCCTGTCCGGCCGCCGCGACGCGACCGCGTTTCACCTGGAGGCGGGCCGGCTGTGCGTGCTCGCCTCCCGGCATCGACACGCGTGCATCGCCGTAGCGCGGGCCGGCATCTCGGAGCTGCTCGACGCGCACCCGTCGACCGGGCGGATGTACCTCAACGAGGTGGTCAAGTTCCCCGACGGCTGGGAGGCCAACCAGGCCGTGATGAGCCACCTGGAGCGGCACCGGGTGGTCGCTTCGTAGGGCCCCACGGCTGGTCGATGGTTGTTACAGTCGGGCGGATGACCGGGGACTTCCGCAGCAACCTCGCGCAGCTGCTCAAGGCGCGGTTCCCCGTCCTGTACGTCGAGTCCTACGAGGAGCAGCGGGTCCTCACCGAGGTCGAGCGGGTGGCCGGCGACACGACCCAGCTGCGCACGCCGCGGCCGGTGTGGATCTGGTCGGCGAGCCGGGGGCTGGTCCAGCCCGACGGCACGCCGCGGCACGGCACCACCGATCCGGAGGCGGCGCTGGAGGCGGTCCTGCGGATCAACCAGCCCGCCGTGTTCGTCTTCATGGACCTGCACACGACGCTGGGCAGCACCGACCGGCCGGGCAGCCCGATCGCCGTGCGGCGGGTCCGCGACGCGGCGGCGGCGTTCAAGGCCGGCGACGCGCCGCGGACGCTGCTGCTCGTCTCGCCGGTGCTGCGGCTGCCGGTCGAGCTGGAGAAGGACGTCACGATCGTCGACTTCCCGCACCCGACCGAGGTCGAGATCCGCGCCCTGCTCGAATCCATGATCGCCGACAACGCCGCGTCCGGGCGGATCCGCATCGACCTCGACGACGCCGGCCGGGAGCGGTTCGCGAAGGCGGCCGTCGGCCTGACGCTCCAGGAGGCGGAGAACGCCTTCGCCCGGGCCATGGTCAACGACAACGTGCTCGACATCGGCGACGTCTCGGTCGTGCTGGAGGAGAAGCGGCAGACGGTCCGCAAGTCCGGGCTGCTGGAACTGGTCAACACCGGCGTCGACCTGGCCGACGTCGGCGGGCTGGAGAACCTCAAGCGCTGGCTGGCCAAGCGGGACAACACCTGGCTGGCGGCGGCCACGCGGTTCGGGCTGCCGGCGCCCCGCGGCGTGCTCATCACCGGCGTGCCGGGCTGCGGCAAGTCGCTGACTGCCAAGGCCGTCGCCGCCGCCTGGGGCCTGCCACTGCTGCGGCTGGACGTCGGCCGGGTGTTCTCCGGCATCGTCGGGTCGAGCGAGGAGAACATGCGCTCCGCGATCCGCATCGCGGAGGCCACGGCGCCGTGCGTGCTGTGGGTCGACGAGATCGAGAAGGGCTTCTCGTCCTCGACGGGCGACTCGGGCACCACCTCGCGGGTCTTCGGCACGTTCCTCACCTGGATGCAGGAGAAGTCGAAGTCGGTCTTCGTCATGGCGACCGCGAACGACATCGAGCGGCTGCCGCCGGAGCTGCTGCGCAAGGGCCGCTTCGACGAGATCTTCTTCGTCGACCTGCCCACCCACGCCGAGCGCGCGGCGATCTGGCGGCTGCACGTGGCCAAGCGCCGGTCGCTCACCCTCGATGACGCGCCAATGCGCGAGCTGTGCGACCTCAGCGCCGGCTACTCCGGGGCGGAGATCGAGCAGGCGGTGATCGCCGGGCTGTTCGACGCCTTCTCCGAGCACCGCGAGCTGCGCCACGACGACCTGATCCGAGCCACGGCGAACATGGTCCCGCTGAGCGTCACCCAGTCCGAGCGCCTGGCCACGATCCGCACCTGGGCCGAGACCCGAGCGGTCGCGGCCACGGCGGCGGAGGACTGGGACATGGGCGGACCGGACCGCGGACGTGCGGTGGAGTTCTAGTCTCGTTCCATGAGTGTGTCGTTGATTCTCGTGCCGCTCGCCGTGGCCGCGGTGAGCGCGGCGCACGGCCTGCGGGCCGGCCGGGACGAACAGAACCGGGTCGTCTGCCAGGTCCAGACCCGGATGCGCGACGCCGCGCTGCTGACCTTGGCCCTGCACGACGCCGGCGCCGTGGTCACCGGGGCCGACCAGGATCTCAAGGCCGAGTGGAGCGGCGTGCAGGCGCGCTTCACGCGCGGCACCGACGGCATCTGGTCGGCCCACTTCACCGGCGCGGTCGACGAGGAGCGCGCGGTCGACATCGTCCGGGCGATCGACGCCGCGTACGGCCGCCAGGTCCAGCAGGCCGTGCTCCGCCGGCTGCGCGAGCGCGCCCCGGCGGCCGGCCTGCGGCTGGAGTCGGAGACGGTGACGCCCGCCAACGAGGTGCGGATGGTGTTCGCGGTCGAGGGAGGGGCATGATGGCCGACCGCCCGCGCATCATCGTGACGGTCTCCGGCGACGGCACCGTGAGCGCCACGACCGAGGGCATCTACGGCGGCGCCTGCCTGGACTACATCGCCGTGCTGGAGGACCTGCTGGAGGCCCGGACGGTCACCAGCGAGTACACCGCCGACTACACGCGCACCGCCGCCGCCCGGGTCCGGTCCGTGCAGCAGGACCAGGACATTGACCGGGCCTGAGCCACCCGCCTGGGGTGCCTCCGACACGAGCTGGGGCGGCTCCGCGTCGCAGCGGGGCCCGGTCGACTCGGGTCCGGCCGGCTCCGGCGCGGCCGATCGGTGGCAGGCGCCGGGCGGCCCCGGCCCGGCCGGTTGGGGCGCCGCCGGCTCCGGCCCGTCGGCCTGGGGCGGCGCGGGTTCCGGCCCGTCGGCGTCGGGCGGCGCCGGCTCTGGCCCTGCGGCCTGGGGCATCGCCGGCTCCGGTCCGACCGCCTGGGGCGGCGCGGGCTCCGGACCGGCGGCGTGGGGCGGCGCGCCGCAGGCCGGTTGGGTCGTGCCTCCGCGGCCACCGCCCTACCCGGCGACCCGGCTGGGCTGGCGCATCCAGCACAGCTGGTGGCTGCTCTGGGCGATCCTCGGCCTCGGCTGCCTGTCCGGTGTCGGCTTCCTCTACATCGGCTTCCGCGCCCGCCGCCCGTCGTGGTGGGTGCCCGGCCTGGTGTACACGGCCCTCGCCTGGGCCGGCTTCCTCGTCATCGGCACACTCCCGACCGATCATGTGCTGAGCGACGTCGGCGTCGCCGTGTACCTCCTGACCTGGCTCGCCAGCATCGTCCACGCCGGACTGGTCAACTCGGCCTGGCTGCGCTGGCGGGCGCACTACGTGCCGTGGTACGCCGAGCCCGTAGGCTTGGCCCCGCCTCCGACGTGGACGCCTCCCGTGGGCCCGCTGGAGATCAACACGGCCACGTATGACCAGCTGGCCGCGCTCCCCGCCGTCGGCCCCGAGCTGGCCCACCGGATCCTGATCGAGCGCCAGGCCCGGGCCGGCTTCCGCAGCCTGGAGGAGCTCGCGCTCGCCCTGAGCATCCCGCCACACCAGTTCGCCGGCCTGCGCCGCCAGCTGACCTGCACCCCGCCGGACCACGAGCCCTGGAAGGCACCGTCCACCCCCGAGCAGAAGCCACCACCAGCCACCCCCGGCCGAGTCATGGATGTCTGACCAGGTTCCGCGGCCCGCGGCCGACCCCGACCGGGTGCCGCTCGCCCGGTTCCTCCCCTCGACCGTGGCCGAGGGGCCCGGAGTGCGCACCGCGGTCTGGGTCCAGGGCTGCTCCATCCGCTGCCCGGGCTGCTTCAACCCGCACATGTGGGGCTTCCACCCCGCGGAGACGGTGACCACGGCCGACCTCGTCGCCCGCGTCCTCGCGGCGGGCACCGAGGGCCTGACCCTGCTCGGCGGCGAGCCCTTCGACCACGCCGCCCCGCTGGCCCGGGTGGCCGCCGAGGTGGGCGCGGCCGGCCGCTCGGTCATGACGTTCACCGGGTACACGACCGGGCAGCTCCGCAAGGCCGCCGCCGGCGGGCGCGGCGACGTGCAGGCCCTCCTCGACGCGACCGACCTGCTGGTCGCGGGGCCGTTCCTGGCGGATCGCATCGACGCGGTACGGCCGTGGGTCGGCTCGACGAACCAGGAGTTCCTGCTGCTGACCGACCGCTTCCCGGCGATGCTCGACGCCGTCCGGGCCACCCCGGACCGCCTGGAGGTCATCGTGGCGGCGGACGGCAGCGTCGCCGTGAACGGCTGGGCCGACCCGGAGACCCTCGACGCCCTGCTCGCCGACCTCGATGCCCGCCGCCGGGGTGGCATCCAGCGGCCTTGATGGGCGTGGAAGCGCTCCACGAGCGCTTCGAAAAATGCCTCAATGCGCCGCCATCCGGGCGGCTTGCAGGCCCGGCGCGAGATCGATCCCTCCAGGCCATAGCGCTCAGCCGATTCACACGGTAGAAACATCCAACGGAGAGAGCGCTCTCACACCGCTCGACTTCAGCTTCAACACCCCTGTCCAATGAACGCTGCCGCCCAGCGGAGAGGACGAACCGTATGACGACCCCTACCCAGGGCCGGCACGGTCCAGCTAGGTTGCGCCAAGGGCGCCGGCTCATCGGCCGGGCCTTCGCGCTCAGCCTTGTGCTGACGACCGTCGCCGCCGGCACCGCGACGGCCGCCGCGGCATCCCCGCCACCCTCCGGCGGCTCGACCTTCGGTCCGAACGTGACCGTGTTCGATCCGAGCATGCCGGTCAGCGAGATCCAGGCGAAGCTCGACGCCACCCACGCGGCGCAGGTCGACGCCGAGATGGCGCCGAACCGCTACGCCTTCCTGTTCAAGCCCGGCACCTATGGCACGGCTGAGCAGCCGCTGCAGATCAAGGTCGGGTACTACACCGAGATCCTCGGCCTCGGCGCCTCGCCGACGGACGTGCTGATCAACGGCAAGGTCGAGGTGTACAACCGCTGCCTCGCCGACGGCGGCACCAGCAACTGCCTCGCGCTGGTGAACTTCTGGCGTGGGCTGTCCAACCTGTCGATCAACATCAACTCGGCGGGGCAGGACGGCTGCCGCGGCTCGGCCAACTTCTGGGCCGTGTCGCAGGCCGTGTCCATGCGCCGGCTGAACGTCTCCGGCGCCAACCTGTCGCTGATGGACTACTGCACCGCCGGCCCGCAGTACGCCAGCGGTGGCTTCATCGCCGACTCGAAGCTGCCCTTCGTGGTCAGCGGCTCGCAGCAGCAGTGGCTCACCCGCAACTCCGAGGTCGCCGGCTGGTCCAACGCCGTGTGGAACCAGGTCTTCTCCGGCGTGGTCGGTGCTCCGGACGAGTCCGGCTTCCCGGCGACGCCGTACACCACCCTGGCCAGCACCCCGGTCAGCCGCGAGAAGCCGTACCTCTACGTCGACAACAAGGGCAAGTACTTCGTCCGCGTCCCGTCGGCGCAGAAGAACACCAGCGGCGTCTCGTGGGCCAACGGCATCACGCCGGGTCGCAGCATCCCGCTCTCCGACTTCTACGTCGCGAAGCCGGGCGACTCGGTCACGAAGATCAACCTGGCCCTGGCGCTGGGCAAGCACCTGCTGCTCACCCCGGGCGTGTACGACATCCCGCGCAGCATCGAGGTCTTCTGGCCCAACCAGGTCGTGCTCGGCATCGGCCTGGCCACGCTGACCGCGGTCAACGGCTCGATCCCGCTCGACGTCGCCGACGTGCCGGGCGTGGTCATCGCCGGCGTGGCGATCGACGCCGGCACCAAGGAGTCGCCGGTCCTGCTCCGCGTCGGCAAGCAGCACGGCCCCGGCTGGAGCGACCCGAAGAACCCGACCACGCTCTCCGACGTGTACTTCCGCGTCGGCGGCCCGCACATCGGCAAGGCCGACACGGCCCTGCAGGTGAACAGCGACAACGTGCTGATCGACCACACCTGGGTGTGGCGCGGTGACCACGGCGTCGAGGGCTTCACCGAGGGCGTGAACGGCGACACCCAGCGCTGGCGGACCAACATCGGTCGCTACGGCGCGGTCATCAACGGCGACAACGTCACCGCGACCGGCCTCTTCGTCGAGCACTTCCAGAAGTACAACACCGTCTGGAACGGCGACAGGGGCACCACGATCCTCTACCAGAACGAGCTGCCCTACGACCCGCCGACGCAGGCCGACTGGATGAACGGCAGCGTCGAGGGCTACGCGGGTTACAAGGTCGGCGACAAGGTGAAGACGCACAACCTCTACGGAGCGGGCGTCTACGTCTTCAACCAGAACAACCCGTCGATCCACACCGAGAACGGCTTCGAGGTGCCCAACAAGCCGGGCATCAAGCTGCACCACATCATGACCGTCAACCTCAGCGCCGGCATCATCGACCACGTCGTCAACGGCGTGGGCGACGCGGCGGACACCACCAAGATCGGCCAGCCGGTGTTCATCACCGACTACCCGGCCCCGTAAGTCCGGCTCCACCAAAGCGGCGGGCCGGGGCGAAAAGCCCCGGCCCGCCGTGCTTTACGCGGAGACGATCGTGGGCGCAGCGGCCCGCTGCTCGGCGGGCATCAGGATCCACAGGATCGGGTAGATCAGGATCTGGCTGCCCGGGAGGGCCAGCAGGATGAGCAGGAACAGCAGCCGCGCCGGCCACGGGTCGATGCCGAACCGGCGGCCGAGCCCGGCGATGACGCCACCCAGCAGCCGGCCCTCGGTCGGGCGGACCAGGCCGTGCTGACGCATCGTGCCGTACACGGTTTCCATCTCGATTGCTCCTTGTCGTCTTGGTCCTCTTGGGATGTATCGAGAATGGCTCCGAAGACGTCCTAGATGCATCGGGGACCGACCCCGCTCTTCAGCTCAGGGTTCGGCCGTAGCCGAAGCTCGGTCGGCTCAGCTGAAGTCCAGCGAGTAGCTGTTCGTGGTGAAGCCGGCCCGGCCGGCGGTGCCGGTGAGCTCGAAGCCGAACTGCGCGTCGCCGACCGTGACGTCGCCCCACCAGCGCTGCGTGCGCAGCCAGTTCAGCACCGCGAGAACGTCGATGGTGCCGGCGTTGGTCTTGCTGGTGCGGACGAACGAGAAGACCGCGTTGCTGCCGTTCGAGCCGCGGTAGACGTTCCAGGTGTGGCCGCCGACGCTGACGTTGCGGGCGTTGGGCACCGCGCCGTTCGCGTCGTAGGACTCGGCGATCGGCCCGACGGCGCCGTTCTGGTTGCACCAGATCATGACCTCGTAGGCGTAGTTGTTGGCCCAGATGTCGTACGCGGTCGCGTAGTCGCCGTCGCTGGCCACGGTCACGTTGAACGAGCTGCGCAGCGAGCTCAGGGAGCTCAGGGTGCGGTTGAGGATCTTCGACGTGTGCGGGTACGCCTTCACGCCGCTCGTGCGCGGGTGCTGGGCGACGACGCCCCAGTTGGTGCCGGTGCGGGCCCAGATCGTCTGCGGCCCGGCGCCCGAGCCCCAGATGTTGTTCCGGACGGTGTACCCCCCGTTCGTCCAGGTGTCCCACTGCCCGCCGGCGACCCAGACGGCGTCGGAGGGCACGCCGGTGCCGGTGGGTGGCGGGCTGGAGGTGGCGCTGCGGGTGGGCGTCGGGCTCGTGGTGCTGACGCTGCCGGTGCAGGCGGTGCCGTTGAGGCTGAACGCCGTGGGCACCGGGTTGCTGCCGGTCCACGAGCCGTTGAACCCGAACGACGCCGTCCCGTTGGTCGCGATGGACCCGTTGTACGACGCGTTGCGGGCCGTGACCTGGGCCCCGCTCTGGGTCACGGTGGCGTTCCAGGCCTGGGTGACCTGCTGGCCGGCCGAGTAGGACCAGGTGAGCGTCCAGGCGCTGACCGGGTCGCCGAGATTGGTGATGGTGACGTTGGCCCCGAACCCGCCCGGCCATTGGCTGGCCACCGAGTACCCGACCCGGCACCCGGCCGCGGCCGACGCGGGCATCGCCACCACGACCCCGGCGGTGGTGACGGCAACCGCCGCCGCGATGGACAGCGCAAGATGACGTCTGAGCATGGCCGCTTCCTTTCGGCGCGAGAGTCGAACCGCTTCGACGCCGGAAGCTAGCGCCGTGCATCGATACACGTCAACGTCAAGGGGAGGGGCGCACGGAGCGGGTGTGAAAGTTTCCGGGTTAAGGTTCGGCGATGGGTACGACCGCGTACGTCGACGGCATCGCGTTCTGGGAGCCCGGTGAAGCCGTGGCGGACATGTTCTGCGTGCAGGTGCGCGTGCTGGAGCGCTGGATCCGCCGCTCCAGCGGCATCGTCGGCCCCGAGTCCGACGAGATCGTCGTCGACCCGCTGAAGCTGCGGGAGTTCCTGATCTTCCAGCTCAACGCCTGGGCCCGCACCAGCTCGCCGACCCTGAAGACGATGCTGCAGGGCACCATGCAGGTCCTCGCCGCGCTGGACGAGCACCTCAACGGCCCCCTGCGGGAGCTGGGCGCCGTTCCGGAGATCCAGCGCGGCCGGCTCGCGGCCCTCGCGCCCGGCTCGCTGCGCCCGGTGCCGTGGGGGCCACCGACCGCGGCCGATCTCCCGCAATCGGTGCGCTTCGAACTCGCCACGATCGTCCAGGACCTGGTCCGCGGCTGGTACAAGACCCTCGAAGAGCGCCTGGGCAGCGCCGGCTGGCCGGCGGACCGCCTGCGGGAGGTCGTCGAGTCGTACGCGATCCCGCTCCTCATGCCGCCCCAGCGCATCCCGCCGGACCTGATCAGCACGGTCGAGGACGGGCGGCGGACCAGCCTGATGTCGCTGTGGGACACGGTGTACGGCGTGTCCCGCCTGCGCCTCCAGGTCGTCCACGACGAGCAGGGCCACCGGGTCACCTGGCTGGGCTTCGGCGACCCGCCTGGCTGAGGCATGATCGATGGAGCGTTCCGGCTGCCATGACAGCCAGTTCGCGCCATCGCATCCATTCACCCTGCTCGACGCGGATGTGGGTCCTGCCGCCGCCCCCACCGGCCTCGTCGTCGCCGCACGCGCTGATCAGACCGGCCGCGGCCGTGCCGAGGGACAACGCGATGCATGGCCCGCCTGTCCGTAAGGGTTGTTCCCCATCACTGCGCCGGACTGTACTGTGTTCCGTGGTACGGAACAAACTTCTGTCAGATGGAATGGAGGCCAGATGGAGATCCGCCACGCGACGTCGCCGGACGAGGTGGAGCGGATGGGCACCGAGGAGCTGCGGGCCCGGTTCCTCGCGACCGACCTCGTCGCCGGCTCGGCGGTCCGCCTCGTGTACAGCCACCACGACCGGCTGGTCGTCGGCGGCGTGACGGCGGGCGCGGAGGCCGTCGCGCTGCCGAACCCGGACGCGCTGCGCTCGGCGTTCTTCCTGGAGCGGCGGGAGCTGGGCGTGGTGAACGTCGGCGACGGGGAGGGTCGGGTGCTCGTCGACGGCGAGGCGTTCCCGCTCGGGCCGAAGGAGGTGTTGTACGTCGGGCGCGGCGCACGGGAGGTGAACTTCAGCGGGTCGAGCTTCTACCTGGTCTCGACGCCCGCCCACACCACGCACCCGACCCGCAGCGCGACCATGGCCGAGGCCGAGCCGGTGTCGCTGGGCTCGATCGAGGGCTCCAACGAGCGGACGATCTACAAGTACATCCACGCCGCCGGCATCCGCAGCTGCCAGCTCGTGCTCGGCGTGACCGTGCTGGCCCGGGGCAGCATGTGGAACACCATGCCCTGCCACGTCCACGACCGCCGCACCGAGGCCTACTTCTACTTCGACCTGCCGGCGGACCAGCGGGTGGTACACCTCATGGGAAAGCCCGATGCCACCCGCAACCTGGTCCTCGCGGGGGGCCAGGCCGTCATCTCCCCTCCGTGGTCGGTCCATTGCGGCTTCGGTACCGCAAGCTACGCGTTCGTCTGGGCCATGGGCGGCGAGAACCAGGCGTACGACGACGTCGAGGTCGTGGCCGTTCAGGATCTGCGGTGACGCTCTTCGACCTCTCGGGCCGGGTCGCGCTGGTCACCGGGGCCGGCAAGGGCATCGGGCGGGCCATCGCGGTCGGGCTGGCCCGGGCCGGGGCCGACCTGGTCGGCGCGGCCGTGTTCCTCGCCTCGCCCGCCGCGGACTACGTGGCGGGGCACGTTCTGGTGGTCGACGGTGGCTGGATGGCCCGGTGAGACTTTTGGCTGGTCGGCCCGCTGGACGGAACGCCGTACCGGATAGGCTTGGCTGGTGACGACCGGGATGCCGAGCGGGTCCATCGACAAGGCCCTGACCGTGCTCGAGGCGCTGGCCGAGCACAGCCGGCTCACGGACATCGCGGCCGCGTCGGGCCTGCCGAAGTCGACGGTCCACCGGATCCTGCAGAGCCTGCTGGGCTGGGGCTTCGCCGTCGCCGACGGCAACGGGGGCTACCTGCCCGGCCCGCGCATCCTCACCTTGGCCGGCCGGGTGATGAGCCGCTTCGACCCGGCCCAGCACGCTCGCGCAGCCCTGCGCGACCTGCGCGACCGCACCGGCATGACGGTGCACTTCGCGATCCGCAGCGGCGACGAGATCGTCTACGTCGACAAGATCGAGGGCCGCCGCCCGTACCAGATGAAGTCCCGCGTCGGCATGGGCGTCCCGCTGCACACCACCGCCATCGGCAAGGCCGTGCTGTCGCAGCTCACCCCGGCCGAGACCGCCGAGATCATCGACCGGGCCGGCCTGACCGCGGTCACCCGCCGCTCGATCACCGACCCGGCGGTCCTGCGCCGCCAGCTCGACGAGGCGCAGGCCCACGGCTTCGCGATCGACGACGGTGAGAACGACGCGGGCATCAGCTGCATCGGCGCACCGGTCTTCGACCACACGGCGAGCGTGATGGGCGGCATCTCGATCTCCGCGCTGTCGTTCGAGATGGACCTGGACAGCGAGGCCCTGGCCGCCGAGGTGATCAGCGCCGCGCGCGCGGTGTCGGTGGCGCTGGGCGCTCCGGCGGCCGACTCCGACACTGAACAGGCCGGCTGACCTCTTTCCCGTTTGCTTGCGTTCCGCCTGGCGGAACGTAATTCCGTAGGCTCCATTCCTGGAGGCCTCATGCCCAACATCACGGTCGAACTGCTCTCCGGCCGCACCCTCGACCAGCGCCGCGACTTCGCCGAGGCGGTCACGGCGGCTGCGGTGGACATCCTGAAGGCCAAGCGCCCGTCGGTGCGGATCCGCTTCGACGAGATCGAACGCTCCGACGTGGCCAACGGCGGCACCCTGGAGTGCGACCGCGAGGCCTGGCGCTCGTGTTGTGGGTGCGGAGGCTCGCTCCGCACCCACATCTTTCCCGTTCAGACGGTGATCACCGTCTTGCCGGCGAGGGTGCCGGCGTCGCTGCGGGCGTGGACCGCCGCCAACTCGTCCAGCGAAACGCGCTCGGCGATGTGGATGTGGAGCTTGCCCGCGTCGACCCGCTCGACGAGCCCGGCCAGCTGACCGGCGTCCGCACGCAGGTACATGTTGCTGGCCCGCACCCCGCGACCGTCGTCCCCCACGGCTGGCGCCGTGGTGCTGATCAGCACGCCACCGTCGGCAACGAGCGCCGTCAGCGCCGCCATGGCATCCGGCGGCACCGGGGCGAAGTTCAGCACCACGTCGAACCCGCCCTCCCGTCCGCTGTCGGCGACCTCATCCGCCGCGCGGCCGACGACCTCGGCGCCGTAGCCCCGTACCCGGTCGGCGTTGCGCTCGCCGGCCGTGGCGACCACCGTGGCACCGGCCTCGACGGCGAGCTGGACGGCGTACCCACCGACCGCACCACCCGCACCGTTGATGAGCACGCGCTGCCCCGGCTTGACGGCGGCATGGTCGTGCACCGCCTGCCACGCCGTGAGCCCGGTCGCCGGAAGCGCCGCGGCGTCGGCGAGCGGCACCGCCGTGGGTGCGGCGGCGAGTGAACCGGCCGGGACCAGCACGTACTCGGCCGAGGCGCCGGGCTCGGTCATCGGCAACACCCCGACGACCCGGTCCCCGACCTGGAACTCGACGCCGCCCGCCGCCGACCCGGCCCCGGTGAGGCCGGCGCCGGATCCAGCTGCCGGGCCGGCCCCGGTGACCCCCTCGCCCAGCTCCTCCACGGTGCCGGCAACCTCGATCCCTGGTGTGTACGGCAGCGCGACGGGGAAGACCTGCTGCAGATAGCCGGCGCGGATGGTCGCGTCGACCGGGTTGAAGGCGGTGGCGGTCACGCGCACGAGGACCTGACCCGCGCCGGGAACGGGCCGCGCAACCTCGTCGACCCGCAGCTCGCCGGCGTCACCGTGCCGGTGGTACCGAATGGCTTTCATCGCGCTCTCCTTCGCCGTCAGTTGCTTCGAATTCGAAGCACACGCCGACTATAGCTTGCTTCGAATTCGAAGCAAGTAGACTTCGGATGTGAGCCCCGAGACAGCGCCGCTGGACGCCGAGCAACTGGCCGCGTACTTCGCGCTGATGGAGGTCAGCACCCTGCTCCAGCACGCGGTCGACGAGCACCTGCGCGCGGACGGCGACCTGAGCAACGTCCAGTTCCAGATCCTCATGCGCCTGAGCGGCGCTCCGGAGGGGCGGCTGCGGATGACGGACCTGGCCGACGGCGTCGTGTACAGCCGCAGCGGCCTGACCTACCAGGCCGGCCTACTGGAACAGCGCGGCTTGATCACCCGCTCACCGGCCCCCGACGACGAGCGCAGCGTCATCGTGGCGGTGACGGGGGCCGGCCGCGACCTCATAGCCCAGGTACTACCGGGCCACATCCGAGTCGTACGCCGGATGCTGTTCAACGCCCTCCAGCCCGGCGACGTCGAACTCCTGGGCGGCGTACTGGGCCAGGTCCGAGACCACATGCGCACGGCCCCACCCCGCTCCGCGAGACCCCGCACCCGCCGCACCAAGCCCTGAGCCGACGACCAGCCCGCCAGCTGTGATCACGTAAAGCTGTTGCCCCTGGATCACGGCCGGGCGCTGCGCCACGGCCCGATCGGCCATGATCCCGAAGACTTCTCGCCGCTCCAGGGACAAGAACTCTTCGGGATCACGGTCATGGTCGACGAAAGGTCTTCGTGATCATGGTGCTGGGCGGCCACGTATGCGGATGGTGCGCCGTCGACGCTCGCCGAAACGCTGCTCACGAGGCCACTCACAGCACCGACCAGCAGCCACAAACCCGAGGCCACCAGCGGAGGCACCCATCGCGTCGGGCACACGCGACAGCCAACTGCGCCATCACGTCCCGAACCACGCCGCCCAGCCGAGCCGCACCCGGCCGCCCGCACCGCCCGGCCACCCGCACCGCCCGGCCACCCGCACCGCCCGGCCACCCGCACCGCCCGGCCACCCGC
>NZ_JBEXCY010000003.1:169397-183422 GCF_040605515.1 Dactylosporangium sp. NPDC005572
CACCGCGCGGCCGAACCGCACCGCCCAGCCGCACCCAGCCCAGCGGCACCGCCCAGCCGCACCGCACCAAGCCCAGCCGCACCCAGCCCAGCCCCACCAGCCCAGCCCCACCCGGCGGAGCCACACCGCCCAGCCGAACCACACCGCCCGGCCCAGTCGCACCCCGCCGAGCAGGCGCCGCCCCGGGGGACGGCGCCTGCTGCGATGCGGGTCGGTCAGGCGGCGGCCGCCTCGGCGGAGCGGGCCGGGCGGATGAGCCACAAAGCGGTGCCGTACATCGCCAGGCCCAGCGCGATGAACGCCCCAGCGACCGCGAAGCGCCAGCCGGCCGGCATGTACGTCGCCAGGAACCACGAGTGGCGCAGCGTCCCGTTGGCCACGAACACCGCGGCGAGGATGCCCTGCGGGACCAGCGGGATGGCGGCGAACCCGAGGCACCACTCGGCAATGAGCCGACGCGGCCGGCTGAGCTCGGCGAACCGGGTCGAGACGCTCGGCCGACCCGAGCCCTGCGGCTTGCGGCCGGTGCGCATCGTGTCGAGCAGCTCCGGCCCGTGCGAGCGCAGCCGCCGGTCGGCCAGCCGGCCGAAGCCCCAGTAGTAGAGCGCGCCGCTCACGACGCCGACGAGGACGCCGGGCCAGCCGAGCCACAGCGCCGCCAGTACCGCCGGCGCCGCCAAGGCAATCACCAGCGCCAGCATCAGGTAGGCGAGACCGGTCAGGCCGCCGTCGTCCTCGCTGGTCCGCAGCGGGTTGCCGGCCCGGCGGTGCGGGTCTGTGCCGGGCACCAGCGCGGTGACCGAGATGAGCGGCACCAGCCCGGCCGCGGCGCCCAGCAGGGCCGGCAGCAGCGCCAGGACCAGCGGCCAGGGGCCGCCCGCGACCGCGGTCAGCCCGACGGTCAGCACCAGGGCGATCGGGCCCTGCGTCGAGACCCAGGCCAGCTGCCGGCCGCGGACATCGCTACTTCCAGGCGTCATCAGCGTCAGCCAGAGCGCGGTGCCGTCGGTGCCGTAGAGGTTGGCGGCCATGGCGGCGGCCATCGCGACGAAGATCGGCCCGGCGTACGGCAGCATCCCGTCCCAGCCGATGAGCAGCGGGCTGGCGGCGAAGCAGACGCCGTAGGACAGCGCGAACGCCAGCTGGTGGTTACGCACCAGGTCGCGGGCCCAGGTGCGCAGCTCCTTGGCGACGACGGCGCCATCGGCGGTGGTCGCGGTGATCGGGCGGCGGCCGCGGCCGGACACCCGGGTGCTGCCGGCGCGCCGGCTGAGCAGCGCGGCCCACGCGCCGATCAGCGCCAACACGAGCACCGCCAGCGCGCCGAGCGCCCACCACTGGCCGCGGACGGCGAGCAGCCCCCAGCCCGACGGCAGGTACCACACCGCGTCTGGCGTGCCGGTCGTGCCGAACACCGCCATGAACACCCAGATCTGGCCGAGCGCGGCGAGGATCGTGCCGTTGACGAGGCCGGAGCCGATGGCGCCGAGCCGCGAGCGCAGGGTCAGCCCGACGAGCGCGACCGACACCTTGGACAGCAGCACGAACACCGCGAGCTGCAGCGCCATGGCCGGCAGGGCGACGAGCGCGTTGACGACGCCGAGCCGCGCGCCGGCGACGAGCAGCCCGAGCGACGCGACCAGGCTGACGAGGGGCGCGACGCCCACGAAGGCGCCGGCCAGCAGGCCGACCGCGAGGCGCCGGGCCGGCAGTCCGAGCATCCCGAAGTACTCCGGGCGCAGCGTCTCATCGCCGCCGCCCATGAACACCGGCCCGAGCATCCAGCCGAGCAGCCAGACCGCGTAGCCGGCGGCGAGCAGGTCGGGGCTCACGAACGCCAGGTAGACCGTGCCGGCCGCAAGCAGCAGGCCGAGCACCGCCCCGGTGCCGGCCGCCTGCGCCCGCTGGCCCCGGTACGAGTGGCGCAGGACGGCGATCTTCATCTGCGCCATGGTCAACGCGACAGCCACGACAGCTCCTTGATGCCGGTCCGCTCGCCGCCGACGAGCCCGACGAACGTGTCTTCGAGGGAGTGGGCGCCGCGCACGTCGTCGAGCGGCCCGGCCGCGACGACCCGTCCGGCGTCGACCACGGCGACGTGGTCGCAGAGCTGCTCGACGAGCGCCATCACGTGGCTGGACAGCACGATCGAGCCGCCACCGGCGACGAACCCGCGCAGGATGGTCTTGATGGTGGCGGCCGAGACGGGGTCGACGGCCTCGAACGGCTCGTCGAGCACCAGCAGCCGCGGCGCGTGCAGCAGCGCGGTGGCGAGCCCGATCTTCTTCCGCATGCCCGTCGAGTACTCGATGATGAGCGTCCGCTCGGCGCCGTCGAGCTCCAGCACGGCGAGCAGCTCCTCCGCGCGGCGCGCGACGACGTCCTTCGGCAGCCCGCGCAGCAGACCGAGGTAGGTGAGCGCCTCGCGCCCGGTCAGCCGCTCCGGCATGGCCAGCCCGTCGGGCAGCACGCCGACGAGCGCCTTGGCCTGTACGGGCGCCGCCCAGACGTCGGCGCCGAAGATCCGTGAGCTCCCGCCGTCGGGCCGCAGCAGGCCGACGGCCATCGACAGGGTGGTGGTCTTGCCGGCCCCGTTCTGTCCGACGAGCCCGAAGAAGGATCCGGGCGGGACGGTCAGGTCGACGGCATCGACGGCGACCTTGTCGCCGAACCGCTTGGTGAGCGCCCGAATCTCCAGCGCCGGTGTCTGCTGTGGCATGCCATTGAAGGTATGGATTCACGGCAACCGACACAGTAGAGGTGGGTACCGACTTCGGGGTGGAGCTAGCTACACCCCTCGATCCGGTCGATGTCCGTACATCGACCGGACGTATCTCCTCAAAGCTTGCCGGCCCCCGCACCCCCGGTGACGGAGGCCTTGACGGTGGCGGCGTTCTCGGCCGTGTACGCGTACGGCACCGCGGCCACGGAGCCGTTTGCCTCGCACGGGCCGGAGTTGGTGAAGGTGTTGTTGCGCGCGACCAACCGGCCCGGATCCGAGTCCGCGTAGCCGCTCGCCGACCAGCAGGCCTGCTGCACGTTCTCGAACACGTTGCCCTCCACCAGGACGCCCGCGTTCATCGTGGAGGCGATGGCGTACGAGTCGGCGTTGTTCAGCACGTTCGAGTAGTAGTTGTTGTAGACGTGGACCGTTTCGCCGAAGCGGACGCGTGGGCTGCGTTCAAACGTGCGGTCGAACCAGTTGTGGTGGTACGTCACGCGCAGGTGGCCGACGTCCTCGCCCGCGTTGCCGTCGGAGTGGCCGACCAGCGACGTCTTCCAGTGGTCGCGGATCACATTCCACGACACGGTGATGTAGTCGCCGGCGTGGGTGATGTCGATCATGCCGTCGTAGACGTCCGGGTCGTTCTCGATCGTGCTCCACATCGTGTTGTGGTCGATCCAGACGTGCGTCGCGTTCTCGATCTGGATCGCGTCGTTGCCGAGCACGCCGCGGATGTTCAGGTTCTGGATGATGACGTTCGCCGGGGACATGTCCTCGATGTTCAGGGTGCTGCCGGAGATGCCGGAGCTCGCGCCGACCCCGCGGATCGTCTTGTTGGCGCTGATTTCCACGGTACCGCTGCCGGAAAGCATGCCGTTGACCAGAATCGTCCGCGCCCCGGCGGCCTGGGCCTGCGTCCGGAAATCGGCGAACGTCGACACCGTGACGGTGCCGCCGCCCGCGCCGCCGGTCGTGCCTCCGGCCTGCGCCGCCCAGCCGTTCGCCGGACCGGCGGGCGGCGGCGGGCTGCTGGAGCCTGAGGGGGAGACGGAAACCGACGCGGAGGGCGACGGGCCGGCCGCGTCCGTCACGACCACGTCGTCGAAGGAGCCCGCGGTGTAGTTGGCGAGCAGCCCCGCACGCCCGGTGACGAACGAGCCGTCGGTCGCGGCCACCAGCCGGCTGCCGTTGACCGAGCCGACCAGGGAGCTCCCGGTCGCACTCAACGAGAGGTTGTACTGCGTGGCGGCCGACCCACTGAACGGCGCCGACGCCAGCGTGGTGGTCGCGCCCTTGCGCAGCTGGACGGCGTTGGGCGTGAGCACGAGGGCGTAGAAGTTGGACGAGCTCTGGGCCCGCGCGGCGATGCCGATCCCGCGGGACCCGGAACTGCCGAACGTGGACGGCGTCACCTTGGCCGAGACGGTCACGGTGCCCCACGACGACGTGCCGGCGAGCGCCTTGGCGGAGGCGCTGGAGCTGGTCTGGACGTACGCGCCCGACGACGCCGACCAGCTGCCGCCGGACGTGTTCCAGCCGTTGGCGTTGCCGTCGTTGAAGTCGTCGGAGAACAGGGTGGCGGCATTGGCCGTGGTGACGGTCAGGACCAGGGCCGCCACGACGGTGACGGCAGCACCGGCCACCAAAGCGACCCGTTGGCGGACAGGTTGCACGGTGAGAACCTCCCTCGACGGTGAGGAATGCGCTTTCCTCGACAACGTTGGGAGTTCCAGCGACGAGAGTCAATGAAATCGGTGTGCAGCTTTGTTGCAGAGATCGACCGACATGCAAACTGGGTGCGCCGTGCAACAGATCGACCGGCCCGCGGCGTGGTCCCAGGTGGGAAGGAGGCGGCGTGATCAGTTTCGACGACTACGTGCGCCTGCGCGGCGAACGGCTGGTACGGCTGGCGCGCGTGCTGGTACGCGACCGGTACCTCGCCGAGGATCTCGTCCAGGAGGTCCTCGGCAAGGCGTACGCGCGCTGGGACCGCATCTCGCGCGTGGACGATCCGGACATGTACCTGCGCCGGATGCTGGTCAACAGCCACATCTCCTGGCGCCGCAAGCGCTCCTCGTCCGAGGTCGCCACCGACATCCCGTCCTTCTATCCCGACCGGACCGACGGGGCGGACATCGGCACGGAGACCGCCGAGCGGGACGCGGCGTGGCGGCTCATCGCCGACCTTCCGCCGAAGCAGCGGACCACGCTGGTGCTGCGGTACTACGAAGATCTCGACGACGCGACCATCGCGCGCATCATGCGCTGCTCGCCGGTGACCGTCCGCACGCAGGCGATGCGCGCGCTGGCCACCCTCCGGGCCCGGCTCGCCGGGACGCCGGCTCTGAACAGGAAGGGGGACACGCGGCGATGAACGACATCGACCCGATCATCGTGTCCGCGCTCCGGGAGCGGGCCGAGGGCGCAGTCCACGTCGAGCAACTGCTCGCCGCGTCCCGCCGCCGCGGGGTCCGCCGGGTGCGCACGCGCAAGATCCTGCTCACGTCGGGCGCGGCCGCGGCCGTGCTGGCCGTCGCGGTGACCGCCACGCTGATCCCCCGGCCGCACACGACGCCGCCCCCGCCCACGACCACGTCGTCGGCCCAGCCATCATCCTCCCCCAGCCCGTCGCCGAGCGCCCCACCGCTGCACCGCCCGGCGGTGAACTCGACGCTGCCCCCGCTGACCACCACCGGCAAGGTCGGCGAGGGCCGGCAGATCCACCTCGACACGGTGGACCCACAGGCCACCCAGCTCTTCTGGACGTCGAGCACGGACCGGGAGGTACTGCAGGTCTTCCGCGGCGACGAGTCGTCGACGGAGCCCTACACCGCCTACACGGTGCAGATGCACGGGACCGACGTCCCCTTCATGGACAGCCTGCCGGCCAACGTGAGAGAGGAAGACCTCACGATCAACAACCGGCCGGCGAGGCTGCTGTACACCGAAAGCCGGGGATGGCTGCGCTTCGCCCTGAACAACTACACGGACGGCCAGGTGGTCGTGACGTTCCGCGATGCGCCCGTCGTCGCCGACACCATCCGCGCGTCGGTGCTGGAGATCGTCTCCTGGCTGCGCGTCGACCACGTCCTGACCTGCGCGGTCCCGTTCCGCCTGGCCTGGGCTCCGCAGGGCGCCCGCGCCGAGGGCTGCGGCGCCTCCACGGGCACCAGCCCCCTGCTGGACTCGGTCCGCCAGACGTCCTGGATCGAACTTCCGGCCGGCGGCTCGTTCGCGATCACCGCGTTCCCCCGCGGCACCACGGAGGCGGTCGACCCGAACCGGACGTACGCCGGCCGCCAACTCGAAATGGGCCCGGACCTCTGGAAGATCGACATCGACGGCCGCACGTACGGGCTCGAGCCGAGCACCACCACCCTGACCGATGACCAGGTGATGCACATCCTGACCAGCATCGAACCCGCCGAGCCCACGATCGACCCCCTGGCCCGCTAGCGCCCGCGGGCCGGCACGCGCGACGCGGGGCGACGCGGTCAGCGCTCGCCGGCGCGGAGGACCTCGCTCATCCGTTGCCGGCGGCGCAGCGCGGACTCGGCCGGGACCACCACGGCGAGCGCGACCAGCAGCGCCGCGGCCACCGCCGCCAGGGACCACCACGGCACGACCAGCGCCGGCGCCGTCTCCTGGGCGGTGAGCAGGCGCAGGTCCAGCGGCCCGACCACCAGCCACGCCAGCAGCGCGCCGAGCAGCGGGCCGCCCACGGCCGCCAGGAGTACCGGGGGTAACAGCTCGCCCGCCGCCACCCACCGCGCATCGCGCGGGCGCAGGCCGAGCGTGCGGAGGCGGGTCAGGGTCTGCCAGCGGTCCGGGGCACCGGCCGCCGCACCGAGCGCGAGCGCGAGCAGGCCCAGCAGCAGGAGCACGACGGCGGCCGTCCAGGTCAGGCGCAGCAGGCCGGCGGTGAGCGGCGCGGCCCGGCGCTCGTGCAGGACGTCCTCGCGCAGCACCAGGTCCGCGCCCTCGGGGGCGGTCACGCGGGAGGTCAACCAGACCGTGTTCGGGATGGTCGGCAGCCCGGCCGCGGCGAGGGCGGCGGTGTCCACGATGACGACGTCGGACGAGTCGTCGCCGACCGGCGGAGCCGCGCCGACGGCGACCAGCTCGATGGCCGGGGCGTCCTCGCGGGGCAGCTGGATGTGCGCGCCCGGGCGCAGGGAGCCGCGGACCAGCGCCGGGACGGCCGGCGCGGAGGACCTCAGGAGCGACAGGGCGGGGGCGTCCGGGAGCGGGGTCGTGGCCAGCAGCCGTTGGTAGGCGAGCGCGTCCACGACAACGAGGCGGGCGGTCACCGCGGTCGAGTCGGCGGTCAGGCGGACCGGCGTGACCTGTGCATAGACCCCGGGCAGGTCCGGCGGCGGCTCCGCGGCCAGGTCGAGGCGGGCCTCGGCGCCCACCGTGCGCCACGCACCGTCGGAAAGGCCCTGCGCGGCGGTGGCCGCCACCGTCAGGGCGAACGACGCCAGCGCCGCCGCCGTCACCAGCGCGAGCGTCGGCAGCGCCCGGGTGGCGGTCTGGGCGGCCCGGGCGGCGCCGAACACGGCCAACGGCCGGCGGGAGCGCAGGGCCCGGCGCAGCGCCAGGCCGGTGCCGGCCGGCAGCACCCGCAGCAGGATCAGCGCGCCCGCGAAGGCGCCGAGGGCCGAACCGCCGCTCGGCAGGCCGTCGGTCGTCAGGCCCCGCTGGTGCAGGGCGACGAGCGCCGCCACCGCGGCCAGGAGTACCGCCCCCTCCAGGGCGAAGCGGCGCAGCGCGGCGGTCCGGCTGGCCCAGCGACGGGCGCTGCGGTTGGCGGGCACGCGCCGGTCGTTGGTGGCGCGTGCCGCGGCGAGGGTGCCGAAGAGCGGGGCGGCGACGACGGTCGCCAGGATCACCGGCAGCGCCCACAGCACTCCCGCGCCGCCGGTCACCAGCAGCGCGACCACCAGGCCGACCGCGCCGGACAGCACGGCCAGCGCGAGGGACTCGAGGAGCAGCTCCAGGAGCAGCGCCGGCAGCGACGCGCCGCGCAGGCGGGCGGCGATCAGGGCCGGCACCCGCCGGCGGACCAGGAGGTCGGCGGCGAGCAGCAGCGCCAGTACCGTCGCCGCCAGCACCGCCGTGAGCAGCACCGACGCCTGCGCGGTCGCGGCGTTGACCCGGGTCTGGGCGTCGCGCAGGACGCCGTCCAGGTGCGACTCCCACCGCATCGAGTCGTCGAACACGCCCGAGGAGCTCGACGTGGCCTTCAGCGCGACGATCGCCTCGGCGATCGCCTCGGTCCGCTCCCAGGTGAGCGCGGACGGCCGCGGCGCGAATTCGACGGCCCGCACGAGCTTGTCCTGGTCGAACGCCAGCCGCGCGTCCGGCAGCGAGTCGCGGGAGACCAGGCCCGCGAACCGGGTCGTACCGACGCCGTCGGCCCCCGCCACCGGCCCCAGCAGCGCCGGCACGTGCCGCCACGCGGGGTCGGCCGGGTCGACCGGCCGGAAGATGCCGCTGACCCGGACGTCCTTGACGCTCTTCTGCTCGTCCTTGAGCTGGATGCGGTCGCCGGGCCGCAGCCCGAGCGCGGTGGCATCCGGCTCGGACAGTCCGACCTGGACGGTCCACGGCGGTGCGCTGTACGGCACCTCGTAGTCGTCGTCGGTCGTGCCCTTCGGCGCGGTGCCGGCGATCCAGGTGACATCGGGCCCGGTCTCCGCCGCGAGATAGGCGAGCTGGAATTTCCGCAGCACGCTGCCGTCGGTGACGTTGAGGACCGGGCTGGTGACGACGGCGATCGGCGGCTGCAGGATCCCGCGCAGCTCGGGCCCGAGCCGGAACGCGGCGCGGATCCGCAGGTCGTCGACGTCGTCGGCCAGCTTCGGGACGCGTACCCGGCCACGGGTCGGCCCGTCGTCCCGCTCCCAGAGGGCGTGGACGGTGATGCCGGCGCCGCTGTCGGCCACCGCGTCCCGGACGGCGTCGTCGGCGGTGTCCCGCAGCAGCGGCGGCACGGCCCCCGCGAGCAGCGTGACGGCGGCAACCACGGCGGCGACGAGGAGCAGCGGCCCGGCATCGGCCCGCGCCCGCCCCCGCACGCTCGGCCAGTGCAGCCGACCAGTCCGAGGCCACCGCAGCGCGCTCACGACGCCACCCGCAGGTGCGCCGCGTCCGCTCGGCGGACCTGGACGCCCACCACCAGGATCACCGCGAGCGCGGCCGTCACCAGCAGCCCAGCGATAAGGAGCCCTTCAGCGGCCCACGGCCAGTCCGGGCGCGCGGCCGGCGTCGGCGCGGCGCCCGTGTCGGAGCGCACGAGCAGCGGCGCCACGATCCGGGTCGCCAGCGCGCCGACGGCGGCTCCGGCCGCGAGCAGCGGCAGGAGCACGCCGGCGTGCTGGCCCAGCAGGACGGCGCGGATCTGCCGGCGGGACATGCCCAGGCCCCGCAGCCGGGCCACCTCCAGCGCGCGGATCTGCAGGTCGCAGGTCACGTGCAGGACGACCCCGGCGAGGAGCAGGAGGGCGGCGGCCGGCACGAGCAGGCGCAGCGCCGCCGGCAGCCCGGCCCGCAGCGGGCCCTCGGTCAGCCGGGCCGTCTCGCCGTCGCGGGTGGTCACGGTGCCGAGGTGCAGCCCCGCGACCCGCTCGGCGGCGCCGGCCGCCGGCCCGCCGACCCACCAGGCGTCGACCGGGAACGCCAGGTCACCGGCGACGGCCAGGGCGCGGGACAGCCGGTCGAGGTCGGCCAGGACGGCGGCGGCTCCGGGCGCGGAGGGCACGACGGGCACGATGTCCGCGACGGTGATGGCGATCGGTGTCGTACCGATCGTGATGCTGAGCTTGTCGCCGACGTGCGCGCCGATCTCGTCGGCGAACCGCGCGGAGACGGCGACCGGCACCGGCCCCGGGTCCTCGAACGCCGTCGCGACCAGCGTGCGCGCCGCGTCCGGCGGCCCGCCGAGCTGCACCGATGCGGTCATCGCCAACTCGGTCGCGGTCACGCTGACGTTTTGCCCGCTGATCTGCGTGGGCACCGGCGGCGCGGAGGTGACGGTCCATTGCTGACCGCCCGCGCTCCCATCGGAAGGGAGCCGCAACGATACGGCGATCTTGCTGAACCCGGCATCGAAGTAATCGAACGTCGGGGCATCGACCTTCAACGACACCGCCACGAGCCGCAAACCGCCGCAAACCGGCAGCTCATGCGGGCGGCCATCGAGCGGGATCGGTGTCCCCACGCACGGCGCCCGGAGACCGGTGCCGTCCTCGACGAGCAGCCGCGGGGTGACGACGAGCGGAGTGGCGCCGGTGGCGGTGCCGGTGAGCGACCGCGGCACGCCGACCCCGTTGACGGCAGCGGAGGGGGCGAGCGTGGCCCCGACGTCGGCCCAGGTCCGCGAGCCGTCGAGCCGCCCGCGCAGCAGCGCGTCGGCCCGCCGCGTGTCGACGGCGACCAGCCGCGGCGGGTCACCACCGGTGCCGAGCCACTGCCCGACGGCGATCCCCCGGTCGACGGCCGGGCTCACCGTCCCACCGGTGGCCGCGCTGACGGCGGCGCCCTGACCGGCGTCGGGCGGCGTGGTGAGCGTGAGCGCAAGGTCCGTGCCGACGCCGAGGTCCGCCTGGTCGACCTGCGAGCGCTGCCAGGTGGCGTCGAAGGCGATCCCGAACGTGCCGGCGGCGCAGGCCAGCCCGACCAGCAGCCCGGCGGCGACGGCTTGCGGCCGCCGTGCCGCCTCAGTGGCGGCCAGCGGCAGCACCAGCCCCCGGGCCCGGCTCGCCAGCCGATCGGCCCCACGCAGTGCCGGCACCACCACGCGCAACGCGAGCGCGGCCCCGGCGGCGAGCAGCAGCGCCGGCGCAAGGACCCGCACGGCGTCGGCCCGCCCGCTGGACCCGGTCGGCTGGGCATACAGCTGCCACCACCCGACGGCGGCGAACGCCACGAGCAGGAGATCGGTCCCGGAGCGGACGAACGCCTGCCCCTTCGGCGCCGGCCGCACCACAAGGACGACGGCGAGCGTGAGCGCGCCGCCGAGCACGACAATGAGCTGCGCGGGGGTGACGGCCGGGCTCGCGGCCAGCCCGGCACCGTCGAGCGGTGCCAGCCGGGTGAGTCCGGCGTGCAGGAACGAGGAGGCCGGTATCGCCACCGCGGCGGCGAGCAGCGCCAGTGCACCCGCCTCGACGGCCGCCACGAAGGCGAACTGCCCCGGGCTGATGCCGAGCGCCGACAGCAGTGCGGTCTCCCCCTCCCGGACCCCGGCGGTGAGCCGCCCGGCCAGGGCGAGCGCGGTCGCGGTCAGCACGGCGCCGAGCAGCGCGACGGCCAGCACGACGGCGGTGGTGACCCGCTGCTGCTCGTCGGCGGCCGACAGGGTCACGGGAAGGTCGGAGGCGACCCGGCTGATCTGCACCCGGTCGCCGAGCGCGCCCGTGAGCCGCCGGTCGGCGCCGCGCACGGCCGAGGCGACGGTGTCGAGGTCGCGCCGGTTGGGGTGGGACAGGTCGGGGTGCCCGGTGACCTCGAGCCGGTCGAGGGTGGCGCCGCTGTCGAGCAGGGAAGGCAGGGTGACGATGAACGGCCCGTACGCGTTGACCGGCTGGCTGTAGTTCCCGTCCAGGAACCCGAGCGCGGACCCGGCACCGGCGAGCGGGTCGCGGTCCCAGCCGGTGCCGGGCAGCGGCCGCACGATGCCGACGACGGTCAGCGCGATGTCCGGCTTGTGGGGCCGGACCAGCTCGGTGCCGAGCGTGACCCTGGACCCCGGCGAGAGCCTCAGGAGCTGTGCGGTGGACTCGAGCAGCACGGCGTCGCCCGCGGCGACCGGCCAGCGCCCCTCGACCAGCGACGCCTTGTCCTGCAGCCCGGACATGCCGGAGAGATACGACTGCGCGGGCACGGTGGTGCCGGCCGGCCCGGGCAGCGCCCGCAGTACCGACGAGGCCCGGGACCGGGTCGTGGTGTCGAAGGGCCGCAGCACGCCCGTCACCACGGACTCGGTGTCGGCCGCGACCGACCGAGCGTCCTTGCCCTGCACCGTGACCGTGTAGGCGGTGACGTCGACGTTCTCGCGAGGTGCCCGCGCCGCTGCGACTTCGAGGGCGCGCTCGCCGGTGCGCGTGACGAGCAGCGCGCACGTGCCGAGCAGCGTGGCGCCGATCGCGACGACGCCGAGGAGCGCGACCAGCAGCGGCCACTGCGCGCGGGCGCGGCGCCTCAGCAGCCTCAGCATCAGTCCAGCTGTCCGTCGTGGATGTTGATGACCCGGTCGGCGAGGGCCATCATCACCGGGTCGTGCGTGGACACGAGCGCGGTGACGCCCTCGGACTCGACGACGCCGCGGATGAGCGCCATGACCGACAGCCCGGTCTCGGCGTCGAGCTGCCCGGTCGGCTCGTCGGCGATGAGCAGGCGGGGCGAGGCGGCGAGCGCGCGGGCGATCGCGACGCGCTGCTGCTGCCCGCCGGACAGCTCGCCGGGCCGCTGGCCGGCGTGGCCGTCGAGGCCGACGAGGTGCAGCAGCAGCTCGACCCGCTCCTCGCGCTCCTTGGCCGGCGTGCGGGCGAGCCGCAGCGGGGCGCCGACGTTCTCCGCGGCCGACAGCACGGGGATCAGCCCGAACGTCTGGAAGACGTACGACACCTTCTCCCGCCGCAGCCGCGACAGCCCGTCCTCGTCGAGCCCGGTGACCTCGGTGCCGTCGAGGTGGACGGTGCCCTCGTCGGGCCGGTCGAGCCCGCCGACGATGTTGAGCAGCGTCGTCTTGCCGGACCCGGAGCGCCCGACGAGCGCGACCATGGTGCCGGGCTCGACGTCGAACGAGACTCCCCTGAGCGCATGCACGGACCCAAAAGCCTTTTGCACATTTCGTACCGCCAGCAGGCTCATGCGTCGGGCCGGATCGTCACGTGGTCGGGTTCGAGAGCGAGCCGCACGCGGCGGGTCAGGTTGAGCGCCTCGCGGAAGTCGCGCGGCACCTGGACGCGGCCGGCCCGGTCCATCACCGCATATTCTTCGGCGATCACGTGCGTGTCGCCGTCCTCGTTGGTGGCGGTGCGGCGCAGCACCTCGCTCGACGTGCGCCCGTCCCGGATGGCCACGGTCCGCTCGACCTGCCCGCTGACCGCGGGATCGTGCGTGACGACCACGACCGTGACACCGTACTGCCGGTTGACGTCCCGCAGCGCCCCGAACACCTCGGCCGCGGTCGCGGTGTCGAGCTCGCCGGTCGGCTCGTCGGCGAACAGCACCTTCGGCCGGTTGGCCAGCGCGACGGCGATGGCGACGCGCATCTGCTGCCCGCCGGAGAGCTGCCCGGGCCTGCGGTCCCCGCAGTCGCCGACGCCGAGGGCGTCGAGCAGCTCACCGGTACGATCCCGGCGCTCTTTGGCTTTTGCTCCGGCCGCCGTCATCGGCAGGTCGACCATCTCGCGGGCGGTCAGATAGGGCACCAGGTTGCTGGCGGTCTGCTGCCGGACGAACCCGACGGTGTGCCGCCGGTAGTGCACCCGGTCCTTGCGGGTCAGGTCGAGCAGGTTCCAGGTGTCGACCCGGGCCCGCCCGGCGGTCGGCGCGTCGATCCCGGCCAGGATGGACAGCAGTGTCGACTTCCCCGACCCCGACGCGCCGACGACGGCGATCATCTCGCCGGCGTCGACGGTCAGGTCGAGTCCCTGCAGGGCCTGCACCTCGATGGAGCCGGTCTGGTAGATCCGGACGAGGCTCTCGCAGACGATGAGCGCGTCCCGGCCGAACTCCGGCGGCTTGGCCGCCGCCTGCGGCAACGTCAGCATGCGCTCCTCCGTCCGCAGTGCCCCCCGTGCACCCGGGACGATAGCGGTTGACTTCCTCCCACGCCTAAAGGCGAGGGATTCCCGTGGCTGAGGCGTGTTCACGCCGCGGCTGTTCGGGTGGTTGGCGTTTCACAGACCGCCCAGCGGCGAGGTCTCCACGCCCGGTGACCGCCAGCCCGGCGGCCAGAATGTTCTTCGCCGCGTTCACGTCGGCGTGCGCCTGATGCCCGCAGGTGACGCACCGGAAGACCGCTTGGCTCTCGCGGGATTCCGATGCGACATGCCGGCAGGCGTGGCAGGTCTGCGACGTGTACGCGGGGTTGACCTTGACGACGGTCGCGCCGTGGTAGCGCGCCGCGTGTTGCAGGGCGAGCAGGAACCCGCCCCATCCCTTGTTGAGGATGGCCCGGTTCAGCCCGGCCTTGGCCCGCACGTTACGGCCGGGCTGTTCGGCGGTGCCCTTCGCGCCGGCCGTCATGCTCTTGACCCGCAGGTCCTCGACCGCGACCAGGCCGTGAC
>NZ_JBEXCY010000004.1:0-42951 GCF_040605515.1 Dactylosporangium sp. NPDC005572
CGTGGAGCCGGCCGCGGAGGACGCCGCCGGCTCCACGAGACCTGAACCAGGGAGCGGAGATCAGCAGTGCACCGGACCGGGGGTGGCGGTCTCGGGCACGGTGGCCACGATCGGGGACGACAGGTTGACCACCCAGGAGCCCTCGGCGTCCTTCGGGACCACGACCCGCAGCGGCACCTTCCGGTCGACCGACTGCCAGACGGTCTCCGCCGGGCGCTCCTCCGGATACCAACACACGTTGGAAAGCGCGAGCAGCTGAGCGTTCTGCGGGATCGGGCCGCCCGCCACCCCGCACGACAGCACGATCGCCGGGTCGCCGAAGGCCGCGTTCTGCTCGCCGCCCGCGGTCACCGGGCGGCGGTCAAGTCCGCCCAGCGACTCCGGCAGCCGCGCCACCAGGGCACGGCAGACCGCGGCGGTGTCCTGGTCGAGGTGGCCCGCCGTGGCGGGGACCGCCGACGTCGACGGCGCCGACGGGAAGCCGCCGAGCGCCCAGAACACGCCGAGGCCCGCCAGCAGCGCGAGCGGGAGCGCGGCCAGCGTGGCGATCCGGGACGGGGACGCCATCTATAAGTGCACCACTGAGCAGGTGAGGGTGCGGGTGATCCCCGGCACCATCTGCACCTTGCTGACGATCAGTTTGCCCAGTTCGTCGACGCTGCGGGCCTCGGTGAGGACCACCACGTCATACGGGCCCGTGACCGCGTCGACCCGCACCACCCCGGCGAGTTCCTGGATGGCCGTCGCCACGTCACGCGCCTTGCCGACCTCTGTTTGGATCAGGATGTATGCCTGTACCACGACACGACCCCTTCCTGCGCCGCGCGAGCGCTGATCAGGCGTGAACCTACCGCAACATGAGAGTCAGCAATCCACCGCCGTGCGTGATCATGCCAGAACACGCCGGGTGAGTGGCAATATCGAGCATCAAGATGGAGGACGGGTGACCGTTTCGACCGCCGGGGAGTTCGGGCTGATCTCGCGGGTGACGGCCCGGCTCGGGGCGGAGTCGCCCTATGTGCTGCTCGGCCCGGGAGACGACGCCGCGCTGGTCGCGGCGCCCGACAGCCGGGTCGTCGCCAGCACCGACGTGCTGGTCGAGGGCCGGCACTTCCGCCGCGACTGGTCCAGCGCACGTGACGTGGGACACCGCGCCGCCGCCGCCAACCTGGCCGACATCGCGGCCATGGGGGCCCGGCCGACCGCGCTGCTGGTGGCCCTCTGCGCACCGCCGGACCTCCAGATCTCGTGGGCCGAGGAGCTGGCCGACGGGCTCGCGGCCGAGGCCGGCAAGACGGGCGCCGTGGTCGTCGGGGGCGACACCTCGGCCAGCCCGACGCTGACGATCGCCGTGACCGCGCTCGGTGACCTGGGCGGGCAGCCCCCCGTGCTGCGCAGCGGGGCGCAGCCGGGCGACATCGTCGCGGTCGCGGGGCGGATCGGGTACGCCGCGGCGGGGTACACCATCCTCTCCCGCGGCTTCCGCGCACCGAAGCTGCTGGTCGAGGCGTTCCGCCGGCCCGAGGTCCCGTATCACCTCGGCCCGGTCGCCGCGCAGCTCGGCGCCACGTCGATGATCGACGTCTCCGACGGGCTGCTCGCCGACCTCGGGCACATCGCGGCGGCCAGCGGTGTCGGCATCGACGTGCGGCGCGAAGCGTTCACGGCGCCGGAGCAGATGCGGGCCGCGGCGACCGCGCTGGGCGTCGACCCCTACGGCTGGATCCTGGGCGGCGGCGACGACCACGCATTGGCGGCCACCTTTCCCTCGGACACCCGGCTGTCGTCCGACTGGCTCGTCGTCGGCAGCGTCGTCGAGGCCGGTTCGTTCACAGAGGGTGACGGCGTGACGGTCGACGGGCGACTTTACACGGGCGGGGCCCCAGGATGGGATCACTTTCGGTAGCCGTCCACCGCCGATGCTGTAAGGCGCAAAACGGACTATACCCTTTACCCTCGTGATCGAGATCGACATCCGGCTGACCCGCTACGGCTCGCGCGTCGCCACCACCCTGACGACCGCCGCGGTCGCCGAGCTGGCCGAGCGCTACGGCGGCGACGGCGACAGCACGCCGATCGAGCCCGGCGAGTTCGACCCGCCGGAGGGCGGCTTCCTCGTCGCCTACGTGGCCGGCGCGCCCGCCGGGTGCGTGGGCTGGCGCACGCTGACCGAGGACGAGCAGTTCGAGACCGCGGAGCTCAAGCGGATGTACGTCGCGCCGGAGCACCGCGGGCTCGGCATCGCCAAGGCGCTGCTCACGGCGGTCGAGGACGACGCGCGGCGGGCCGGGCGCCGGCGGATCTGGCTGGAGACGGGCACCGCGCAGCCGGAGGCGATCGGGCTGTACGAGCAGTCCGGCTACGCGCGCATCGAGGACTTCGGGCACTACAAGGGCTACCCGGACGTCCGCTCGTTCGGCAAAGCCCTTTAGTGCAGGCCGGTCCCCCGGCGCACGGCGGCGCGGATCAGGCGCGAGACGAGGGTGTCGTACGGCACGCCGCTCGCGCTCCAGACCGTGGGGAACGGTGAGCCGGGCTCGAACGCCGGCATCGTGTCGATCGCGTCGAGCGTGACCTCGCCCGCCGGGGTCACGGTGAAGTCCACCTGGGCCAGCCCCGCGCAGTCGAGCGCCACGAACGCACGCACTGCCAGGTCGCGCACCGCACGCTCGGCGCCGTAGGGCAGCTCGGCCGGCGCGGTGACGCCGTCCCCGGCCAGCTCGCCGGGGACGCTGGCCTCGGGCGCGCCGCCGGCCTCGAGGACGCCGACCGTGACGCGGACGCCGGCCGGGACGCTCGCGACGACGACCTTGCCGTCGATCTCCCGCGCGGCGGCGACGGCCGCGTCGAGCTCCGCCCAGTCGGCGACGAGCGTCTCGCCGCCGGTGCCGCGCGCCGGCAGTACCACGACCGGAAGCGCCAGCCGTGCACGGTCGGCCTCGTCGAGGGGCGCATCGCCGCGGAGCACGGCATAGGGCGCCACCGGCAGGCCGGCGGCCACCGCGAGCTTGCGCAGGTGGTCGTGGTCGAGGGCGGCCGAGGAGGCGAAGACGCCGGATCCGACGTACGGCAGGTCGGCCATCTCCAGCAGCCCCTGGATCGTGCCCTCGTGGCCGAACGCGCCGCGCAGCACCGGGAAGACCACGTCGATGCCGGCCAGCCGGGCCACCCCGTCGCGGGCGTCGACGACGGCCACGGCACCACCGGCCACCGGCACCAGGTCGGTCGAGGTCGAGGCGGCGGCGGGCAGCACCCACCGGCCCTCGCTGGTCACCCCGATCGGCACGATCTCGAACTCGTCGCCGGCGTCGAGGGCCGCGCTGACGCTGCTGATGGCGTGCTCCGTGCTGCCCCCACCGAACACGACGGCGACCCGGGTCTTCTCTGGCGTATCCACGCCGCCGACCCTAGCCGGATCGTCAAACCCGCGCCGCGTCCAATGCCCGACGCAGGTCGGCCACCAGATCGGCGGTGTCCTCGATACCGCAGGAGAAGCGCACCAGCCCCTCCGGAGCGGCGTCACCCCACTGCGCACGGCGATCGGCCGACGTGTGCAGCCCGCCGAACGAGGTCGCCGCGAAGACCAGCTCGGAGGCGTCGAGGAAGCGGTCGACGGCCGCCTTGTCGGCGAGCGTGAACGTCACCACACCCGGCACCCGCCGCATCTGCCGCTTCGCCAGCCCGTAAGCGGGGTCCTCCGGCCGGCCGGGCCAGCGCACGGACCGGACCGCCGGATGCCCCGCCAGCACGTCGGCGACCGCGGCCGCGTTGGCCGACTGCCGGGACAGCCGCAGGTCGAGCGTGCCCAGCGAGCGGTGGGCCAGCCACGCCTCGAACGGCCCCGGCACCGCGCCGGTCCGGGCCCGCCAGGTGCGGATCGCCGCGGCGAGCTGCGGGTCGCGGGTGCAGACGTACCCGAGCAGCAGGTCGGAGTGGCCGGTGAGCGCCTTGGTGCCCGACGCGACCGAGAAGTCGGCGCCGTGGTCGAGCGGGCGCTGCCCGAGCGGTGTCGGCGTGGTGTTGTCGACCGCGACCAGGCCGCCGCGCGCGTGCGCCGCCGCGGCCAGCCCGGCCAGGTCGCACACGTCGAGGCCCGGGTTCGACGGCGTCTCCAGCAGCAGGAGCCGGACGCCGTCGAAGGCCGGATACGGCCCGGAGGTCGGCGCCGTCAGCACCGTCACGCCCCGCTCGGGCAGGTGCTCGGCGGCGAACACGCGGGTCAGGTAGTACCCGTCGCTGGGCAGCACCAGGGTGTCGCCGCCGCGCAGCGTGGTCAGCAGGACCGCGGTGACCGCCGCCATGCCGCTCGCGAACACGACGCACTCGCCGCCCTCGAGCTCGCCGATCGCCGTCTCCAACGCGCGGTAGGTGGCGTTGTCCGTGCGCCCGTAGCCGTCGACGCCGGGCTGCGGGCCGGCGACCGGGTCGAGGTGGTAGGGCGCCGCGGGCACCGGGCCGGGCAGGAACGGGCGGCCCGGCACCGGGGCGGGCAGGCCGGCGTGCACGGCGCGCGTGCCGTCACCGAGGAGCATGCGGCAACCCTACTGGCCGGTCGAGGGCACGCCCGGGCGCTCCGGCTTGGTCTCGCGGGACATCAGGGCCGCCAGCGCCTTGAGCGGGTCGAGCCCCTCGTGGCAGACCAGCTCGACCTGCTCGGTGATCGGCATCTCGACGCCGACGCTGTGGGCCAGATCGCGGATCGACAGGCAGCTCTTGACCCCCTCGGCGGTCTGCCGGGTCGCGGCCTGGGCCTGCTCGAGCGTCTCGCCGTGGCCCAGCCGCTCGCCGAACGTGCGGTTGCGCGACAGCGGCGACGAGCAGGTCGCGATGAGGTCGCCCAGGCCGGCCAGCCCGGCGAACGTCATCGGGTTGGCGCCGAGGGCCGCGCCCAGCCGGGACGTCTCGGCCAGGCCGCGGGTGATGAGCGTCGCCCGGGTGTTGTCGCCGAACCCGAGGGCCGCCATCATGCCGTACGCGAGCGCGATCACGTTCTTCACGGCGCCGCCGAGCTCGCAGCCGACGACGTCGTCGTTGGTGTACGGCCGGAGGTACCGCGTGCTGATCGCCCGCTGCACCAGCTCGGCCCGGCGGATGTCGCGGCAGGCCACGACGGTGCCGGCGACCTGCTCGGCGGCGATCTCCGGGGCCAGGTTGGGGCCGGTGACCACGGTCACGCGGTCCGGCTCGACCCCGGCGACCTCGACGATGACCTCGCTCATCCGCTTGAGCGTGCCGAGCTCGATGCCCTTCATGAGGCTGGCCAGCGTCGCGTCGGGGCCGATGAGGCCGGCCCAGGCGGCGAGGTTCTGCCGCAGCGTCTGCGACGGCACGGCGAGCACGACCAGGTCTGCGCCGTCGAGGGCCTCGGCCGCGTCGGAGGTCGCGGTGACCGCGGGCGGCAGCGGCATGGACGGCAGGTACTCCGGGTTGACCCGCCGCTCGCGCATCGCGGCCGCCAGCTCGGGCCGGCGGGCCCACACGGTGATCTCGGGCGTGCCGGCGTCGGCCAGCACCTTGGCGAACGCGGTGCCCCACGACCCGGAGCCGAGGACCGCGACCCGGCTGATCGCGTTCATGCGGTCCGCTCTTCGGACGGGCTGTTCCGCTTCGGCATGCCGTACAGCGGCGGCGGGGTGCCGCCGCGCAGGTCGACCAGCATGTCCCGCAGGTGCAGCATGATGTGGTCGGTGATCTCGGCGAGCGTCTGCGCGGTGGGCTGTGCCCCGGCCCAGGCCGACAGGTCGAGCGAGGGGCCGGCGGTGATCTGCATCATCTTGCGCGGGAACAGGTCGAGCTTCTTGGTGCGCGGGTCGAAGATCTGTTCGGGCCCCCACATCACGATCGGGACGACCGGGGCGCCGGTGTCGAGCCAGAGCCGCGCCGCGCCGGTCTTGCCGCGCATCGGCCACAGGTCGGGCTCGCGCGTCGTGGTGCCCTCCGGGTAGATGACCACGCACTCGCCGCTCTTGACCCCGATGCGGGCCGACTCCAGCGCCTTCACCGCGTCGGTGGTGCCCCGGCGGACCGGGATCTGGTGCACCGCCTTGAGCAGGTAGCCGAGCACCGGCACCTCGAACAGGCTGGACTTGGCCAGGAACGACGGCCACCGTCCGGCGTCGTAGATGTAGTGCGCGACGGCGAGCGGGTCGGCGTGGGAGATGTGGTTGATCACGAGGATCACCCCGCCCTCGGCCGGGATGTGCTCCATCCCCCGCCACGTCCGGCGGGTCAGCGCCCCGATCAAGGGCTTCACGGTCATGACGGCGAAACGCCGCCAAAAGCCCAGCCTCCGGCGCGCCATCTCACCCTCCCCTCACTGTTCTGCTGCGAATCATGCCACTGCCGGGCGTCACAGCGTCGTGTCAGGATGGGTCATGCTCAGCCACCGACCGGCCCCGTGGGTCGCCGTGGTCCCGGTGAAGCCGCTCCGGTCGGCCAAGACGCGGCTGCGCGGCGCGGTCCCGGCGGCGGTGCACCCCGACCTGGTGCTGGCGATGGCGCGCGACACCGTGGCCGCGGTGCTGGCCTGCCGCGCGGTCGCCCGCGTGGTGGTCGTCTGCGACGACCCGGCGGTCCGCGCGGAGCTCACCCGGCTGGGCGCGACCTGCGTCCCCGACACCCCGGCGGCCGGCCTCAACGCGGCGCTGACCTTCGGCGCCCGGGGCGCTGACGGCCCGGTCGTGGCGCTGACCGCCGACCTGCCGGCGCTGCGGGCGACCGACCTGGAGTCGGCGCTGGCCGCGGCCGAGCGGGCCGGACGGCGGGCGTTCGTGCCCGATCAGGAGGGCACCGGCACGGTACTGCTGGCGAGCCCACCCGGCGTGCCCCTGGCCCCGCACTTCGGACCGGGCTCGGCCGCCGCCCACCTGCGCTCCGGCGCGACCCGGCTGGACGGCACCTGGCCGAGCCTGCGCCGTGACGTCGACACCGCGGCCGACCTCCACGCGGCGACAAGCCTGGGCGTCGGCACCCATACCGGACAGGTCATCTGCACGGTAGCGTGATCGGCATGCAGGGCACGGTGGCCACGTTCGACGAGACGACCCGCACCGGCACGGTGCTGCTCGACGACGGCGCCGAGGTGACCTTCCCGGCGGCTGCCTTCGACGCCTCCGGCCTGCGGCACCTGCGACTGGGGCAACGGGTGCGGCTCGACCACGACGATGTGGGCATTGTCATCAAGGTCACGCTCCCCACGCTCCCGTGACGCACCGAGCAGCGAGAAGTTCATGTTGAGACCGGCACAAACAGGTCATGATGATCCGGTGGACGAAAGCTCGACCGGTCGCAACCGCCCGCGCAACGCCGCCCAGCGGCCGGAGCAACCGGCGAGCACACCTCCCAGGACGACGCGCTCGACGGCGCGGGCCCGGACCACCAAGGTTGCGAAGACCACGGCGAGCTCGGACAACAAAGAGGTCACGGTGAACGAGACCACCACGGAGCAGGCGGCTCCGGCCGACCGGGTTCCGGCCCAGCAGAAGCCCCCCACGCAGACGACCCGGGCGGCGGCCAGGCCGCCGGCGATCGAGCCGGCCGACGAGGCGACGGCGCAGGCGGCGCCGGAGGCGCAGGCACCCGAGGTACCGGAGCGGAAACCGCTGCCCGACGACCGCTATCTCAACCGTGAGCTCTCCTGGCTCGACTTCAACGCGCGGGTCCTCACCCTCGCGGAGGACCGGTCCACGCCGCTGCTGGAGCGGGCCAAGTTCCTCGCCATCTTCGCCAGCAACCTCGACGAGTTCTACATGGTGCGCGTCGCCGGCCTGAAGCGGCGCCTCCAGACCGGCCTGCCCGTGCGCCGCCCCGGCTTCCTGCCGCCGACGGAGCAGCTGGAGCAGATCGCCGAGCGCACGTCGGCGCTGATGTCGCGCCAGTCGCGCGTGTTCGCCGAGGAGATCGTGCCCGCGATGGCGGCCGAGCACGTCCACATCGTGAAGTGGAGCGAGCTCGACCCGGCCGAGCGGGAGCGCATGCGCGCGTCGTTCCGCGAGCAGATCTTCCCGGTGCTCACGCCGCTCGCGGTCGACCCGGCGCACCCGTTCCCGTACATCTCCGGCCTCTCGCTGAACCTGGCCGTCGTCGTGCGCGAGAAGGACGGCGGCCCGGAGCTGTTCGCCCGGATCAAGGTCCCCAACAACGTGCCGCGGTTCTTCGCGCTCGACCGGGTCACCCGCGACGGCGCCCGGACCATGCGGTTCCTGCCGGTCGAGGAGCTCATCGCGGCCCACCTGGGCCAGCTGTTCCCGGGCATGCAGGTCGCCGAGCACCACCTGTTCCGGGTGACCCGCAACGCCGAGGTGGAGCTCGACGAGGACCGCGACGAGGACCTGCTGCAGGCGCTGGAGCGGGAGCTGGCCCGGCGCCGGTTCGGCCCGCCGGTGCGCCTGGAGGTCGCCGCGTCGATCTCCGACCACGTGCTGGAGCTGCTGGTCCGCGAGCTGGACATGGACTCGCACGACGTGCTGCGGGTGCCCGGGCTGCTCGACCTGACCGCGATGTGGCAGATCTACAACGGCGTCGACCGGCCGGACCTCAAGGACCCGCCGTTCGTGCCGGCCACGCACCCGCACTTCGCCGAGGGCGAGACGCCACGCAGCGTGTTCGCCCGGCTGCGCGACCACGACATCCTGGTGCACCACCCGTACCACTCGTTCTCCACGAGCGTGCAGCGGTTCATCGAGCAGGCCGCCGCCGACCCGAACGTGCTGGCGATCAAGCTCACGCTGTACCGCACCAGCGGCGACTCCCCGATCGTCGACGCGCTGGTCGACGCGGCCGAGGCCGGCAAGCAGGTGGTGGTGCTGGTCGAGGTGAAGGCGCGCTTCGACGAGAAGGCCAACATCGGCTGGGCCCGCACGCTGGAGCGGGCCGGCTGCCACGTGGTGTACGGCCTGGTGGGCCTGAAGACCCACACCAAGACGGCGCTGGTCGTCCGGCAGGAGGGCAACCACATCCGCCGGTACTGCCACGTCGGCACGGGCAACTACCACCCGAAGACGGCCCGGCTCTACGAGGACTACGGCCTGCTCACGGCCGACCCGGAGGTCGGCGCCGACCTGACCGACCTGTTCAACGTGCTGACCGGCTACAGCCGCCAGACCTCCTACCGGCGGCTGCTCGTCGCGCCGCACGGGGTGCGCCGGGGCATCATCGAGCGGATCGACCGCGAGGTCGCGCTCGGTACCGAGGGCCTGGTGCAGCTCAAGGTGAACTCGCTCGTCGACGAGGAGGTCATCGACGCGCTGTACCGGGCGAGCCAGTCCGGCGTGCGGGTCGACCTCATCGTGCGCGGCATCTGTGCGCTGCGCCCGGGCGTGCCGGACCTGTCGGAGAACATCCACGTCCGCTCGGTGCTCGGCCGGTTCCTGGAGCACTCGCGGGTGTTCCGCTTCGGCCGCGGGGCGCGCGCGGAGTACTGGATCGGATCGGCGGACCTCATGCACCGCAACCTCGACCGCCGGGTCGAGGCACTGGTGCAGGTGACCGACCCGGCCGGCCAGGAGGAGCTGCACCGCGTGCTCACGCTCATGATGAGCGAGGACACGGGCGCGTTCGAGCTGTCCGGCAACGGCCAATGGCACCGCCGGCCCGGCAAGAACCCCCAGGAGGCACTGCTGCGAAGGATCGTCGACCGCGTCGAGGGCTAGGGTGTCCGGATGCTGAGGTTTGTGGCCGACGGCGACTTCGCCGTGCCGGACCTGTCCCCCGCCGGCCCGCCGACCACTGTGCGCACGATCTACTACGACACCCCGGAGCGCTGGCTGGCGCGGTCCGGGGTGTCGCTGCGATACCGCAGCGGCGACGCCTGGACCGTGCGGCTCCCGGCGCCGAAGTCGGGCCTGGAGTACGACTACTCCCTGCCGGTGACGGGTGCCGGGGTCATCCCGCCCGAGCTGCTCGACCTGGTGACCGCGCACCGGCGCAGCGCCGGCCTGGCCGCAGCGGTGACGCTGCGGACCCGGCGCACCGCGTACGGGCCTGGCTTCGCCGACGTCGTCCACGACGACGTCAGCGTCCTCGACGGCCGGCGGGTCCTCGCGCGGTTCCACCAGATCGAGGTCGAGCCCCGCGGGGACCGCCCCAAGCAGCTGCGCCGCCTGGAGGCGGCGCTGCTGGACGCCGGCGCCACGCTCGTGGACGACGTCGAGCCCGAGCACCTGCGCGCCCTGGGCCCGCTCGACCCGGCGCCCCTCGTGCGCCCCGCGCCGCTGCCGCCCCAGGCCCACGCGGGCGCGGTGGTGACCGAGGCGATCCGGCGGGGCGTGGCGCGGATCGTCGGCTACGACGCCTTCGCCCGGCTGCGCGAGACGATGCCCAACGGCGACACCCCGGTGCACCAGATGCGGGTGGGCACCCGTCGGCTGCGCAGCGATCTCCAGACGTTCCAGGCGCTGCTCGACCCGGTCTGGACCGGCGCGCTGCGCGGGGAGCTGAGCTGGCTGGCCGAGGCGCTGGGCGGCGCCCGCGACATCGAGGTGCTCCGGGACCGCCTGCGCCGGACGGCCGCGAGCGACCCGCTGGCGCCCCTCGACGAGGCGGCGGTGGGGCGGATCGACGCGGCGCTGGCGGAGCGGCACGAGGAGGCGCTGGCGGTACTGGACGAGGCGCTGCACGATCCGCGGTACGTGCTGCTGCTCGACGCTCTCGTCGAGGCGGCCGCCACGCCCCGGTTCACGGCGCTCGCCACGGAGCGGGCGGCCGACGTGCTGCCCGGGATCGTCCGGCGGCCGTGGCGGCGGCTGGTGGCCGGCGGCGGCGCGGCGCCCGGCGCCGGCGAGCTCACCCCGGACCTGCCCGACGACGAGTGGCACGAGGTCCGCAAGCGGGCCAAGCGCGCCCGCTACGCCGCCGACGCGGTCTCGGGTGTCGTGGGTGAGGATGCGGTACTGCTGGCCAAGGCGATCGCGCGGGCCCAGGGCGTCCTCGGCGAGCACCAGGACGCCGCCATCGCGGCCGAGACCTGGCTCGACATCGCCGCCGCCGACCCCGGCGACCACGCCATGGCGGTCACCGCCGGGCGGCTCGCCGAGCGCGAGCGCGCCGCGGTGACCCGGTCACGGGCCGAGTTCCCGGCCGTCTGGGCGGCCGTGATCGAGGAAAAGAACGTCGCATGGCTGAGGTGAACACGGTCGTCCGCGCGGCGGGCGGCGTGGTGTGGCGCGACGGCGGCGAGATCGTGCTGGTGCACCGGCCGCGCTACAACGACTGGTCGCTGCCGAAGGGCAAGCTCGACCCGGGCGAGCACCCGCTCGAGGCCGCCGTGCGGGAGGTCCACGAGGAGAGCTTCGTGCGGGCCGTGCCGCAGGTCCGGCTTCCCTCCATCCGGTATCTCACGGGCGAGCCCGGCGTCGAGAAGCACGTCGACTTCTGGTCGATGCGGGCCGTCGAGTGGCAGGACCGGCCGGCCGACCACGAGATCGAGGAGGCGCGGTGGGTGCCGGCGGGTGAGGCCCAGCGGCTGCTGTCGTACGCCCACGACCGCGGCGTGGTGAAGGCCTTCCTGGCCCTCCCCGCCGTGACGGCGGTCGTCGCGGTGGTCCGCCACGCCAAGGCCGGGAAGCGCCGCGACTGGGACGGCGACGACGCCGACCGCCCGCTCGACGACGGCGGAACGCGCGACGCGGCGGGCCTGTGCGCCCTGCTGACGCTCCTACGGCCGGACCGGGTGGTGTCGGCCACCCCCGCCCGCTGCCGGCAGACGGTGGAGCCGCTGGGGCTGCCGTTCTCCCTCGACGCCCGGTTCGACGAGCAGGGCGCCCCGGCTGACGGCGCCGCGGCGCTGGCGGAGCTGGCCCGGCTGGGCGGCACGACCGTGGTGTGCAGCCAGGGCAAGCTGATGCCGCCGATGCTCACCGAGGCGACCCGGCGGGCGGACGTCAACTTCCACACCCGCAAGGGCGCCGGCTGGATCCTGGGCCTCGCGGGCACCCGGGTGGTCGGCCACGACCGGCTCGCGCCGTTGAGCGTCGCCGGCGAACTCTGAGGCACAGAAAAAGGGCGGCGCCGTTTCCACGGTGCCGCCCTTTTTTCTGTCCTGCCTACTTGGCGGCGGCCTTCTTGGCCGGCGCCTTCTTGGCGGCCGTCGTGGTCTTCGCGGCCGCGGTGGCGGTGGTGGTCTTGCGCGCCGTGGTCGAAGCGGCGGCGCGGGTCGTCTTGGTCGCGGCCTTCTTGGCCGGGGCCGTCTTGGTCGCGGCGGCCTTCGCCGGGGCCGTCTTGGTGGCGGCCTTGGCCGGCGCGGCCTTGGCCGCGGTCGCCTTGGCCGTCGTGGCCTTGGCCGTCGTGGCCTTCGCGGTGGTGGCCTTGGCGGCGGTCGTCTTCGTCGCGACGGCCTTCTTGGCCGGGGCGGCCTTCGGCACCTTGCCGCTGGCGACCATCTCGCGGAAGCTGGCGCCGGCCCGGAACGCGGGCACCGACGTCTTCTTCACCTTCACCGCTTCACCGGTGCGCGGGTTCCGGGCCGTTCTCGCACCACGGATGCGCTTCTCGAAGACCCCGAACCCGGTGATGGCGACCTTGTCGCCCTTGGTCACGGCGGCCTGGATCTCGGCCAGAACCGCGTCCAGCGCAGCGTTTGCCGACTTCTTGTCGCCCAGGCGAGCGCTGAGCGCCTCGATGAGCTCGGCCTTGTTCACGTTTCCTCCCGTACCAGAAATGAAGTCCCTGTGGGCAACGTATCCCAACGCACACAGGATACAAACATATGACGGAAAAGAAATCGTTGTGGAGTAACGGATTTGACCAAGGGCTCCCCGAGACGCCCAGCGTGGGCCTAACGAACGACGGGTGTCCACTCCGGACGGCGTTGTTCGAACGCGTCGATAGCGTCCACGTGGCGCAGGGTGAGACCGATGTCGTCCAGGCCCTCCAGCAGGCGCCAACGGCTGAAATCGTCGAGCGGGAACTCCCATTCGTGGCCGTCGGCGCGCAACTGGCGACCCTCGAGGTCGACCGTTACCGGCAGCTTCGGATCCGCCTCGACGGCGGCCCACAAAATTTCTACGAGTTTCAGGTCGAGCTCGACCGGCAGCAGCCCCGCCTTGAGGGCGTTGCCCCGGAAGATGTCCCCGAACCGGGGGGCGACGACCGCCTTGAAGCCGTAGTCCTGCAGCGCCCAGACGGCGTGCTCGCGCGACGAGCCGGTGCCGAACTCGGGGCCGGCGACGAGGATCGACGCCCCTTCGTAGACGGGATTGTTCAGCACGAATGCCGGGTCGGACCGCCAGGCGTTGAAAAGGCCGTCGGCGAACCCGGTGCGGGTGACGCGCTTGAGGTACACGGCCGGGATGATCTGGTCGGTGTCCACGTTGGAACGGCGCAGCGGGACGGCCGTGCCGGTGTGGACGGTGAACTTCTCCATGTCGGTTCCAGTCCTCGTTCTCACTGATTTGGTCGGGGCCTGTCGGCTCTGGACCCGGTCTCACTGATTTGGTCGGGGCCTGTCGGCTCTGGACCCGGTCTAGTTCAGATCGGCAGGCGCGGCGAGGCGGCCCACGACGGCGGTGGCGGCGGCGACCGGCGGCGACACGAGGTGTGTGCGCCCGCCGCGGCCCTGGCGGCCCTCGAAGTTGCGGTTCGACGTCGACGCCGAGCGCTCCCCGGGCTTGAGCGTGTCGGGGTTCATGCCCAGGCACATGGAGCAGCCGGCGAACCGCCACTCCGCCCCGGCCTCGGTGAAGACCTTGTCGAGGCCCTCCTCCTCGGCCGCCGCCCGCACCGACGCGGAGCCGGGCACGACGAGCATCCGGACGCTCTCGGCGACCCTCCGGCCGCGCAGCACCTCGGCCGCGGCGCGCAGGTCCTCGAGGCGGCCGTTGGTGCAGGAGCCGAGGAACACCACGTCGACCTGGACGTCCCGCAGCGGGGTGCCGGGCGTGAGGGCCATGTACTCCAGCGCCTTCTCGGCGGCGACCCGCTCGGCGCTCTCGGCGAAGTCCTCCGGGTCGGGCACGAAGCCGCCGAGCGGCGCGCCCTGGCCGGGGTTGGTGCCCCAGGTGACGAACGGGGTGAGCTGGGAGATGTCCAGCGTCACCTCGGTGTCGAACTTGGCGCCCTCGTCGGTGCGCAGGCTCAGCCAGTACTCCTTGGCGCGGTCCCAGTCCGCACCCTCCGGTGCGTACTGCCGGCCCTCGATGTAGGCGAGGGTCGTCTCGTCCGGCGCGATCATGCCGGCCTTGGCGCCCCACTCGATGGACATGTTGGAGATCGTCATGCGGCCTTCCATCGACAGCTTCTCGATGGCCGGGCCGCGGTACTCCACGACGTGGCCGCGGCCGCCGCCGGTGCCCACCTGGGAGATCAGCGCCAGGACCAGGTCCTTGGCGGTCACGCCGGGGCCGAGCTCGCCGACGACGTTGACCGCCATGGTGCGCGGCCGCGCCTGCGGCAGGGTCTGGGTGGCGAGGACGTGCTCGACCTCGCTCGTGCCGATGCCGAACGCGAGCGCGCCGAACGCGCCGTGCGTCGAGGTGTGCGAGTCGCCGCACACGATCGTCATGCCGGGCTGGCTGAGGCCCAGCTGCGGTCCCATGACGTGGACCACGCCCTGCTGGTCGTCGCCGAGCGAGTGGATGCGGACGCCGAACTCGCTCGCGTTCCTGCGAAGCGTCTCGATCTGCGTGCGGGAGACCGGGTCGCTGATCGTCAGGACGTTGTCGGTCGGCGTGTTGTGGTCCTCGGTCGCGATCGTGAGATCGGGACGGCGGACCGGACGCCCCGCCATGCGCAGGCCGTCGAACGCCTGCGGGCTGGTGACCTCGTGCACCAGGTGCAGGTCGATGTAGAGCAGATCGGGCTCACCGGCAGCGGAACGCACGACGTGCGCGTCCCACACCTTCTCGGCGAGCGTCCGTGGTTGTGCTTCTCCCACCATCTGGACATCCTAAAATCTGGGAGGTATGTTTCGGTCTGTGGGACACAGTATGAGCGGTGTGGGCGTGCTCGACAAGGCGGTGGTCATCCTGGCCGCCTGCGTCGACGGCGCCAGCCTTGCCGAACTGGTGGACCGGACCAAGCTTCCCCGGGCAACGGCGCACCGGCTCGCACAGGCCCTGGAGATCCACCGATTGCTCGTTCGTGACGCGCAAGGGCGCTGGCGCCCCGGACCGCGCCTGGGCGAGCTCGCGAACGCGGCCCCCGATGTGTTGCTGACCGCCGCCGAGCCGATGCTGACGGCGCTGCGCGACGCCACGGGCGAGAGTGCCCAACTGTATCTCCGCCGCGCGGACGAACGCCTGTGTGTCGCCGCCGCCGAGCGCGCGAGCGGCCTGCGCGACACCGTGCCGATCGGCGCGGTGCTGCCGATGACGGCGGGCTCCGCCGCACAGGTCCTCCTGGCGTGGGAACCGCCGGAGGCCGTGATGCCGCTCCTGCCGCGCTGCAAGTTCACCGGTCGCACGCTCGCGGAGGTCCGCCGCCGCGGCTGGGCCCAGAGCGTGGCCGAGCGCGAGCCGGGCGTGGCGAGCGTCTCGGCCCCGATCCGCGACCGCACCGGCCGCGTGATCGCCGCGATCTCGGTGTCGGGCCCGATCGAGCGCCTGGGCCGCCGCCCGGGCGACCGCCACGCCATGGCCGTCGTGCGGGCCGGCCAACGCCTCTCCGGCCTGTAGGTCCTGCGCGGGCGGGCGCTTACGATCGGCGGGTGCGCCTGCGGCGCGCAGGCGGATGCCTTTCTCGGCTGGAAGGAAAGCCAGTGCCCGACACCACCCCTGCCTCGCCCGGGCCGGAAGACGGCTCGGCCGGGGTCAGCCCCGCGCCCACCGACGGTACGCCGGCCTCGCCGAGCTCACGGCCCGACGGGCCGGACTCCCCCACGCCGCCCGCGCCGGCGCCCTCGGCACCGTCCGGCGGCGGCCGTGGGGGCTGCATGACCGCGATGATCGGGCTGTTCGTGTTCATCGCGGCGCTGCTCGGCATCGCCACGCAGCTCTAGATCCGCATCGAAGGACGGCGCTCTCCGGACATCGGAGAGCGCCGTTTCGGCTGAGCGCGCCGGTGGCGCTCCCCCGCTACGATCTCGGTCACATTCACGGGGGAGGAACACCATGACGGGAGAAGACCGTCCGCCCGGTGCCGAGCACGAGGCGGCATCCAGCCCGGCGCCCGAGGCGACGATCGAGCTGACGCAAGAGCCGGCAACCGGGCCGGAAACCGCGCCGGAGACCGCGCCCGAACCGGCGGCTGAGGCCGAATCGCAGCCCGCACCCGACGCGCCGCCGAAGCGGTCGCGGAAGAAGGTCGTCGGCGTGCTCTCCGCCGCGGGCGTCGCGCTCGCCGTCGTCGCGGCCGGCGGGGCGTTCGCCGTGGCACGGCTGTGGCAGGACAGCGTCGGGCGGATGCCCGAGGAGGTGCTGCCGGCCTCGGCCGCCGCCTACGCCCGGATCAACCTGACGCCGGGGCTGCGCCAGCGCCTCAAGCTCGGGGCCCTGATCGCGGGCAGCGCCGGGAAGGGCGACGACGACCACGCGCTGGAGCGGGCCGTGTTCGAGAGCGGCCCGATCTCGTACGGCGACGTGGCACCGTGGTTCGACGGCCGGCTCGGCGTCGCGCTCTGGGCCGACCCCGCGCACCCCGACGCCCCGGTGACCCTGGTCGCCGCCGCGGCCAAGGACGCCGACAAGGCCCGCAAGACGCTCGACGCGGCCCAGAAGAAGGCCGGCACCGACCGGCTGGGGTATGCGGTCGCCGACGGGTACGCGCTGATGGCCTTCGGCGAGCAGGACGCCCAGGGCGCCGCGACGGCCGCCGCGAAGCAGCCGAAGCTGGCCGACGCCGCCGCCTTCCGCAGCGCCGTCGCCACGCTCCCGGCCGACCAGCCGCTGCTCGCCTGGGCCGACCTCGGTCCGGCCACGAAGCTGGCAGAGAAGCTGGCCCTCGGCGCGCTGAAGGCCGAGCTGGGCGAGCTGACCGGCGACCTCGGCGGAGACCTGAGCGGCGACCTCAGCGGCGACCTCAGCGGCGACCCGAGCGGCGGGCCCGGGGCGGGCGGGGCCGGCCCGAGCGCCGTGCCCGACGTCACCGGCACCCTCGTCATCGGTGCCCAGGCCGCCGCCGAGAGCATCGAGGTCCGCGGGCGGCTCATCGGCGGGACCCAGGTGTCGACCGCGCAGCCCGCCGTCGACGCCGTCCAGGCCCTGGGCGAGATGCCCGCCGGCGCGGTGGCATCGGGTGTGGTGTCGGGCCCGTTCGACGGGGCCGCGAGCGTGCTCGGCGAGGAGCTGGGCTGGCTGCCGCTGACGCTCTTCAGCGACTTCGGCGTGCTCGGCGCCGCGGTGGACGGTGGCGGGCCGGCGATCCTGCCGCCCGGTGCGGTGCTCGGGGGCGGCGACCCCGAGGCCATCCAGAAGTACCTGGAAGAGCACCCGGAGATCCTGGAGGGCGAGGGCGGGTCGTTCACCTGGGTGGACCCGGGCGAGCTCGAGTCGGTGGAGATGCTGGACCCGCAGAAGGCGGCCGACGCGTTCAGCGCCGGGCTGACCTCGGCCAAGGCCCTGAGCTTCAGCGTCACGAACAAGGGCGACCAGAAAGGCGGCGTGCCGCTGCTGCTCGACCTGCGCATGGCCGACGCGGCGGCGGCGAAGAAGCTGCAGACGGACCTGGCCGACCTCACCCAGCTCACCTCGGCGACCTGCGAGGTGAACGGCGAGCATGTGGTGCTGAAGGCGAAGAGCTACGCCCCCGGCACCGGCAGGCTGGCCGACGTCGAGCTGTTCAAGGCCGCAATGGCCGGCGGCGTCGCGAAGCCGTCCATTGCCGTGTACGTCGACGGCGGCGGCGACGCGATCCGGGCGGCGGGCGTCACCGGCGGGCGGGACGGGGCGGACACCGTGCTGTTCGCCCGGCTGGTCATGCAGTAGCCAGCCGGACCACCTCGTCGGCGCAGCCCCAGGCGAGGGTCACGCCGGCCCCGCCGTGACCGTAGTTGTGGACGACCCGGGTGCCGCCCGGCAGCGGCTCCGGGTCGGCCGCCACCCGCGGGCCGCCGTGTCGGGCCGGGCGCAGGCCGGCCGCCTCCCGCAGGACGGGGGCGCCGGCCAGCTCCGGCACCAGCGCGACACAGCGGCGCAGGATCGCGGCGGACACCGCCGGGTCCGGGGTCGTGCTCCAGTCGTCGAGCTGGAACGTGCCGCCGAGCACGACGTCGCGGCTGCGCGGGTGGACGTACGTCATCCCCTCCGGGTGGTCCTCGTCGCGCACCGACGTGACGATGCCCGGGTTGGCCACCGCGACGATCTGGCCCCGGGCCGGGTGCACCGCCGGGTCACCCGCGAGCGAGCCGGCGGCCAGGCCCGTCGCGTTCACCACGACGGGCGCGCGGCCGCCGAGCTCGCCGAGCCGGCCGATCCGTTCGGTGGCGAACGACCCGCCCAGCGTGCGGACGCGGTCGGCGAGCCACCGGAGGTACAACCCCATCTCCATCGACGGCACGGTGAACCGCCACTCGTCGCGCGCCGCGCTGAAGTCCGGCACCGCGTCGGCCCACCACGGGCGGCCGGCGGGGCGGCGCAGCACCATCCGGGTCGGGCGCGGCACCACGCCGGGGACACCGCCGGACGCCTGGCGGGCGAGCTCGTCGTACGTCGAGCGCGCCCACGCCAGGACGAGCGGATCGGCGGCGGTGCGCGTCGGGTACCACACGGCGGCGGCGAGGCTCGACACCGTGCGCTCCGGCGGGTCCGCGGCCACGACGGCGACCCGCGCGCCGGCCTCCAGGAGCCGGATCGCGCTGGTCAGCCCGCAGACACCGGCGCCGAGAACGATGACATCGTCGACCACCCCCTCACGTTACTCACGGCAGAACGCGAGCAGGTCGGCGTCGAACTCCCGCTCGTAGGCGCCGTGGATGCCGTGCGAGGCGCCGGGGTACACCTTCAGGGCCGCGTCCTTGAGCAGCTGGACGCTCTTGTGGGCGGCGGCGCGGATCGGCACGATCTGGTCGTCGTCGCCCTGGGCCACCAGCACCGGCACGTCGATCCGCTTGAGGTCCTCGGTGAAGTCGGTCTCCGAGAACTGCGCCACGCAGTCGTAGGAGGCCTTGAGGCTGACCTGCATGCTCAGGCGCCAGAACTGGTCGCGCAGGCCCTGCGAGACGGTGCTGCCGGGGCGGTTGGCGCCGTAGAAGGGCGCGCTGAGCTCGCGGTAGAACTGCGAGCGGTCGGCCATCAGCCCGGCCCGGATCGCGTCGAACGCCTCCTTCGGCGTGCCCTCCGGGTTGGCGCTGGTCTTGAGCATGAGCGGCGGGACTGCGCCGACGAGCACCGCCTTGGCCACCCGGGAGGTGCCGTGGCGGCCGAGGTACCGAGTGACCTCACCCCCGCCGGTGGAGTGCCCGACCATGATCGCGTCGCGCAGGTTGAGCCGGTCGACCAGCGTGCCGAGGTCGTCGGCGTACTGGTCCATGGTGTTGCCGTCCCACGTCTGGGTCGACCGGCCGTGGCCGCGCCGGTCGTGGGCGATCGCCCGGAACCCGTGGTCGGCGAGCAGCTTGAGCTGGGTGTCCCAGGCGTCCGAGCTGAGCGGCCACCCGTGGCTGAAGACGACGGGCTGCCCGGATCCCCAGTCCTTGTAGAAGATCTCGGTGCCGTCGGGCATGGCGATGAAAGGCATGGCCCGGGTTCTGACCGCGCTACGCGGTGTTAAACGCTCAACGGGCGGTGAAGGCTACCTTAAGTGAGAGCGCTCCATCGAGCAAGTTCCATAAAGGTTATTTACTGTTAACAATCTTTCCCTTACCTTGGCTGCATCACCCCCACCGCTGGAAGGGAGCGATTGGATGCGAAGAGCATTCGCTCTGGTACCCCTGGTGCTCGGCGCCGTCGTGGCGTCTCTGCTGGTGACGGCGTCACCGGCGGGCGCACACGGGTACATCTCCTCACCCCCGAGCCGTCAGGCGATGTGTGCCCAGGGCCGCGTCGCCAACTGCGGCGACATCATCTACGAGCCGCAGAGCGTCGAGGCCCCCAAGGGCTCGATGCAGTGCAACGGCGGCGGTAGCCGGTTCACCGTCCTCAACGACGAGAGCAAGGGCTGGCCGGCCACGTCCGTCGGCAACAACGTCACGTTCAACTGGGTGCTGACCGCCCGTCACTCGACCAGCACGTGGGAGTACTTCGTCGGCAGCACGCGCATCGCGGTCTTCGACGACGGCGGTCGCCAGCCCGGCGCGACGGTCTCCCACAACGTGAGCCTCGGCGGCCGTACCGGCCGGATCAAGGTCCTGGCCCGCTGGAACATCGCGGACACGATCAACGCCTTCTACTCCTGCGTCGACCTGCAGGTCGGCGGCGGCGGCAACCCGACCCCGACCCCGACGCAGCCCACCCCGACCCCCACCAACCCGACCCCGTCGCCGACGACGACCACGACGCCGCCGACGAACCCGGGTGGCACCTGGGCCGCCGGCACCGCGTACAAGGTCGGTGACCGCGTCACCTACGGCGGCGTCACGTACCAGTGCCGCCAGGCGCACACCGCGATCGCCGGCTGGGAGCCGCCCAACGTCCCGGCGCTGTGGCTGCGCGTCTGATCCGTCGTGTGGCGCCCCTGCCCCTCGGGGGCGCCACCTTCCTCCCGGAGGCATCGTGAAGCGCCTGCTCGTCGTGCTCACCGCCTTCCTCCTGGCGGGCTGCGCCGCCGCCCCGGCGCAGCCCGCCCCCGGGGGTACGGCGTCGAAGTACTACAACGACACCGACGTGATGTTCAGCCAGATGATGGTCGCCCACGTCGGCCAGGGGCTGGAGATGGTGCGGCTGGCCCGCACCAAGGCGGTCAGCGAGGACGTGCGCACGCTCGCCGCCGCCATCGACGTGACCGAGGCCGACGAGCTCAAGACCATGCAGGTCTGGCTGGAGAGCTGGGGCCGGCCACCGACCGCCGACCCGTCGTCCCACGCCGGCCACGGCGGCGCCCACGGCACGAACGCGGCCGACATCGCGGCCCTGGGCGCGCTGGACGGCCCGGAGTTCGAGCGGAAGTTCCTGACGATGCTGGTGGCGCACCAGCACAACGCGGTCGAGATCGCCCGGATGGAGACCGGCTCGGGCATCAACCCCGGGGCCCTCGACCTGGCCAAGCGCATCGACCAGTCGAGGACCGCCGAGATCCAGCAGCTGCTCCGGTACCTCGACAGCTAGTCACTCACAGGCGACGCCGTCCTTGTCGGCGTCGAGCCGGTACACGTCGGGGCCGATGACCCGGATCGGCCCGGTGACGTAGACCGGCCCGTCGCCGCTGCCCCCGGCACAGTCCACGTCGGACGCGACCGGCACGCACGGCGAGTAGCTCGGGTGGCAGTTGCTCGCCGGCGGCTTCGTGGTCGGCTTGGTGGCCGGCTTCGTCGTGGTCGGCTTCGCCGCCGGCGTCGTCGGCGGCTTGGTGGTGGTCCGGGTCTCGGCCGGCGGCGTGGTCGTCACCGCCGGCGGCGTGGTCGTCGTCTCCGCGGCGGCGGCCGTCGTGGGCGCGGCCGACCGGCTCCGCTGGACGGCGAGGGCGCCGTTCTCGGCCACATCGGTCTTCTGCGTCCCGGGTTGGTCGGTGTTGCCGGCCGCGGCCACGACGATGCCGCAGAACACGAACACCCCGAGCACGGCGGCGCCGACCACGACCCAGACGCCGTGACTCGGACGTTTCGGCTGTTTCGCCTGGTAGGGCTGCGGATAGGTCACCCGGCGAAGTGTCCTCGTCACCGACCCGGAAGGCAGTGGCCGGACGGGCGGTTTTGTCGGTCCCCGGTCGTAAACTCGGCCGCATGTCGGAGGACTGGAAGAACTGGGCCGGAAACATCACGTTCGAGGCCGCTCGGGTGCACCGGCCCGAGTCGGTGGAGCAGGTGCAGGAGATCGTCTCCGGCGCCGAGCAGGTGCGCGTGCTGGGGTCCGGGCACTCGTTCAACCACATCGCCGACACCCCGGCCGACCTCGTCAGCGTCGCGGGGCTGCCGGCCGACGTGCACATCGACGCCGAGCGGGGCACGGTGAGCGTCGCGGGCGGCGTGCGGTACGGGGAGTTGGCCGCCCAGCTCGACGCCGCCGGCTTCGCGCTGCACAACCTCGGGTCGCTGCCGCACATCTCGATCGCCGGGGCGGTCGCGACCGGCACGCACGGGTCCGGCGCGGGGCTGGGCAACCTGGCGACCGCGATCTCCGGGCTCCAGCTCGTCACCGCCGGCGGCGAGCTGGTCGAGCTGCGCCGCGACGACCCGGAGTTCGCCGGGGCGGTCGTCGCCCTGGGTGCGCTGGGTGTGGTGGTCCGCATCGAGCTGGACATCTCACCGACCTTCCAGGTCCGCCAGACGGTCTACGAGGACCTGCCCCGCGCCCGGGTCGACGCGCACTGGGCCGAGCTCGCCACGAGCGCCTATAGCGTGAGCCTCTTCACCGACTGGTCCGGCGACACGGTCAACCAGGTCTGGCTCAAGCGGCTCGACGACGGCGAGGCGGCGCCCGCGGAGCTGTTCGGGGCGCGGCCGGCCGACGGGCCGCGGCACCCGATCCCGGGGGTGTCGCCGGTCAACTGCACCGAGCAGGGCGACGTGCCCGGGCCGTGGCACACCCGGCTGCCGCACTTCCGGCTGGAGTTCACCCCGAGCAGCGGCGAGGAGCTCCAGTCGGAGTTCTTCGTGGCCCGGGAGGACGCGGTCGCCGCGTTCGCCGCCGTCGAGCGGGTCCGCCACCTGGTGACGCCGGTGATCCAGGTCTCCGAGGTGCGGGTGGTCGCCGCCGACGACCTGTGGCTCAGCCCGCACTATCGGCGCGACAGCGTGGGCCTGCACTTCACCTGGGTGCCCGACACCGAGGCGGTCCGGCCGGCGGTGGCGGCGCTGGAGGCCGAGCTGGCGCCGTTCGGGGCGCGGCCGCACTGGGGGAAGGTGTTCGACACCGCCCCGGAGTACGAGCGGATGGGCGACTTCCGGGCCCTCGCCGCCCGGCTCGACCCGCAGGGCAAGTTCCGCAACGCGTTCGTGCGGCGCCATCTGTTCGGGGAGTAGGGTTCCGACCGTGCGTATCGCTCGTTTTGCCCACAGCAATGGGATGTCGTTCGGGGTCGTCGAGGGCGAGCCGGCGGCGGGCCTGACCGGCCTGACCGTCGCCGAGATCGACGGTCACCCGTTCGGGGAGATCCGGTTCACCGGCCAGCGCTGGGCGGTCGCCGACGTCCGGCTGCTCTCGCCGATCCTGCCGAGCAAGGTCGTCTGCGTGGGGCGCAACTACGCCGACCACGCCGCCGAGCTCGGCAACGACGTGCCGAAGGAGCCGCTGCTCTTCCTGAAGCCGTCGACCTCGATCATCGGCCCCAACGACGCGATCCGGCTGCCCACGCAGTCCCAGCAGGTCGAGCACGAGGCCGAGCTGGCCGTCGTGATCGGCGTCACGGGCGCCCGCCGGGTCGACCGGGCCGGCGCCGCGGCCGCGATCTTCGGCTACACGTGCGCCAACGACGTCACCGCCCGCGACCTGCAGCGCAAGGACGTGCAGTTCACGCGGGCGAAGGGCTTCGACTCCTTCTGCCCGATCGGCCCGTGGATCGTGACCGGCATCGACGTCGGCGACGTCGAGGTCCGCTGCGAGGTCAACGAGGAGGTCCGCCAGCTCGGCCGCACCAAGGACATGGTCTTCGACGTCCCGACGCTGGTGTCATATGTGTCACACGTCATGACCCTGCTCCCGGGCGACGTGATCCTCACCGGCACCCCCGCCGGCGTAGGGCCCCTGGCCGCCGGCGACACCGTCGAGGTCTCGATCGAGGGCATCGGCGCCCTCACCAACCGCGTCCTGACCCTGGATTAGGCGGCTTCGCGACAACCGATTTGGCTGCGGAGGGGGACTCCGGTAAAGTTCTCTTTCGGCGCGAGAGCGTCGATGGGGTATGGGGTAATTGGCAGCCCAACTGATTCTGGTTCAGTTAGTCTAGGTTCGAGTCCTGGTACCCCAGCGCCGCAGCAAGATCGCGGTGCTGTAGTGTCTCACAGCACGACAGCAACACAAGGAAGTACTGGGGCCCCGTCGTCTAGCGGCCCAGGACGCCGCCCTCTCAAGGCGGTAGCGCCGGTTCGAATCCGGTCGGGGCTACCACCGTTCAGGCCGCGCACTCCCACCGGGAGCGTGCGGCCTGCTTGGTTTCCGGCCCGCTCGATTCCTGGCCCGCGCGGCTTCCGGCCCGCGGAGGCCAACGGCCCGCTCGGGTTCTCAGCTGGGACCCGACTCAGAAGCGCGGACTCCTGCCCGGTTCGGCCGGCCAGGATCGGCCCCTGCGAGCACCGTCTGCCCCGCTCGATTGGCTTCGGCCCTCGCTCGACTCCCAGGCCGGGCCCACCGCGACCGTGGATCCCGCAGGCGCACCAGACTGAGGCAGGATGAGCTCAACACCGGCCCGGCCCGGCGTCAGTGCCCCGCCCGGGTTCAACAGGCCGAGGCACCACGCACGAGCGCGGCACCGGGCTCGGCTTCCGGCCTGGAACCTGCCGTGCGGGCGCCGTACAGGTTCTGCGGCCCGTCGCCCCGCTCCGCGGTGCCGTGATCCCGGCGGACTCGGCCCCACCGGCCTTTCGCGATCTGGCGACCTGCGCTGTTCCACCGTGACGCCCGGTTCGCGGACGTCTGGTGTCCGGCTCCCGACGTCCGCGAATCACTGTGCGTCTTCAGGCATCCCCGCCGTGTAGCGGGCGATCGTGCCCACCGCCGACGAGAACAGGCCGGCGCCGGTCACCGAGCGGAGACCCCCAGGAGCGCTCAGGGACAGGTCCGCGCGCCGGGGGGCTGCCCGACCTGGCCGAGGCGTCGGATGTTGCCGGGACGCTTCCTTTTCGGTACGGCCCCAGCGACCGTGGCTCCGGCCCGGGTCGGCGGTGGTCAGCCCTTGACGCCCGTCTGGGCCACCCCCCGCACGAAGAAGCGTTGGAAGATGATGAAGACGATCGCTACCGGGATGATCGTCAGGATCGATCCCGCCATCATCACCGGGTAGTCGTACGACTGGCCGCCCGCGCCGCCGCGGCCGAGGGTCGACAGGCCGAACGGGAGTGTCCAGTGCTCCGGGCTGGCCCGGACCACGATCAGGGGCATCAGGAACTCGTTCCACACGCCCTGGAACGACAGGATCGTGAGGGTCAGCAGGGCCGGGCGGGCCAGTGGCAGTACCACGTGCCAATAGGCCTGGAAGATCGACGCGCCGTCGATGCGGGCCGCCTCCTCCAGCTCCCGCGGCAGCTCCGCGAAGAACTGGCGCATCAGGAAGATGCCCATCGCGTCCACCGCGAGCGGCAGGATCAGGCCCGTGTACGAGTTGAGGAGGCTCATCTCCTTCAACACCAGGAAGCGCGGCACGGTCAGGACGATCGGGGGGACCGCGAGGACCGAGACCACGCCCGCGAACACCAGGTTCCGGCCGCGCCAGGTCAGGCGGGCCAGGGAGTAGCCGGCCAGCGAGTCCAGGAACACGCGGCCCAGCGTCGCCAGCACCGTGACCAGGATCGAGTTGAACGTCCACAGGGGAAAGTCGCTGTGCAGCAGCACGTCGGCCCAGGCGCGGGTGTCGAACGCCCGCGGCCACGGGGTCACCGGGTCGGACGCCACCTCCGGGCGGGACTTGAAGGAGGTGGCGAACGACAGCACGAACGGGTAGATGAAGATCACGGCGAAGAAGATGAGGATGCCGTACCGCAGCGCGCGCCGCATGTCAGCGCTCCTTCCGCAGCACCAGCCGCTGCACGGCGGTGAAGACCAGGATGATGACGAACACGACGAAGGCGATCGCCGCGGCGCGGCCCATCGCGCTGTTCTGGAAGCCCTCGCGGTACACGAGATAGGCGGGCGTCAGCGTGGTCTTCTGCGGTCCGCCGGCCGTCATGGCGTACACCTGGTCGAAGACCTGCCACGTGCCGATGATGCCCAGCGTCAGCACCAGGAAGAGGGTGGGCCTCAGCAGCGGCAGCGTGATGCCGAAGAAGCGCTGGCGGGGCGACGCGCCGTCGAGCGACGCGGCCTCCTCGAGCTCCTCCGGGATGTTCTGGAGGCCGGCCAGGAACATCAGCATGAACGTGCCCGTGGTGGTCCAGGTGGCCAGGATCATCACCGAGGAGAGGGCGACGCTCGGCCCGGACAGCCAGTCCCACCAGGACAGGTCCATGAACTCGCCGCGCAGGGCGGACGGCGGCTGGTCCACGCCCACGGCCCGCAGCAGCAGGTGCAGCAGGCCGTCCGAGTCGTCCAGCCAGACGAGGTCGACCTTCCCCGGCAGTACCGCGGACAGCACGGTGTTGACCACGCCCGCGGGACTGAACAGGAACACGAAGATGAAGGCGACCGCGATCGAGCTCGTCACCGACGGGAAGTAGAACGCGGTGCGGAAGAACGTGCGGCCCTTGAGCAGGCGGGAGTTGACGACGATGGCGAGCAGGAAGGCCAGGACCGTCTGCGCGGGGACGACGCCGAGCACGTAGTACAGGTTGTTGCGCAGGCTCTTGGCGAAGTCGCCGCGCACGACGCCGGAGTCGGTGAGCAGGTCGGCGTAGTTGGCGGTGCCGGCGTTGGTGGAGTCGGCGAGCGGGTTGAGGCCGCTCCAGTCGCGGAACGACACCCACAGTGCCAGCAGGATCGGCGCGACCATGAACGCGCCCAGCCCGATGAGGGCGGGGGTGACGAACAGCCATCCGGCGAGGCTCTGCCGGCCGTGGATGCGCGACTTCGGGCGGCGGCCGGGAGGTGCGTCCGGCGGCGCCTCAAGTGTGGCGGTCATTTCGGGGGTACCTCCGGTAGGGGCCGCCGCCAAGGGGGAGGCGGCGGCCCCGGTCAAACGGTCAGCCGAGGATGTCGGTCCCGGCCTTCTGGGTGCTGGAGACGACCTCGTCCACCTGCTTGTTGCCCTTGGCGAGGCCCTGGATACCGTCGTTGAACGTGTCGATCGCGGTCGAGAAGCCGGGGACGAACACCGACTTCTTCGCGTAGTCACCGCCGGCGACGAACGCCTTGAGCTCAGGCTTGTCGGCCAGCCACTTGTCGGCCAGCGACTTGCGCGACGGCATCACCGGGAACTCCTTGGTGACCGCGAACTGCTCGTCGGGCGAGGTGAGCCACTTGACGAAGTCGGTCGCGGCGGCCTTGTTCTTCGACGCCTTGGCCACGCCGTAGCAGACCGAGAACGACATCGTGCCCTTGCCCTTCGGCCCGGCCGGCAGCTCGGCGACCGAGTACTTCACGTTGGGGAAGTCGTTCTTCATCGCCCCGACGATCCAGTTACCCTCGATGGTCATCGACGTCAGGCCCTTGCCGAACGCCTCGCCGCCCCACCCGGCGCCGACCGACGCCGGCGTGCCGAAGTTGCCGTTCTTGTGGTTGTCGGTGACGTACTGCAGGGCCGTCTTCATCTCGGCCGAGTCCATCGTCATCTTGGTGATGTCGTCGTTGGTCGGCCACGCGCCGGCCTGCGCCATGAACACACCCCAGCGGTAGAACTCCGGGGCGATGACGAGTCCGGGGTGGCCCGGCTTCGTGAGGGCCTTCGCCGCGGCGGCCAGCTCGTCCCAGGTCTTGGGCGGCTGGACGCCGGCGGCGGTGAAGTCGGCGGTGTTGTACACCAACTGCAGCGTGGAGAAGTCCTTCGGCGCGCAGTAGTACGTTCCCTTGTAGGTGAACGACTGCTTGAGCGTGTCGTAGAAGTCGCCCGGGTTCTCGACCTTGTCGCCGATCGGCTCGAGCGCGCCGTTCTTGCCCAGGTCGGGCAGCTTGTTGTCGTTGACGTAGAAGACGTCCGGCGGCTCGCCGCCGGCCAGCGCCGTCGTGAGCGCCGTGTCGTACTCCGGCAACACTTTCAGCTCGACGGTGTTGCGGCCGAGCTTGTTGTAGTCCTCGACGGCCTTTCGCAGTACCGCATCCTCGGCCGGGGACGAGGAGAACGCGAACATCGTCAGTTTGGCGCCGGTGTCGGTGCCCTCGGTGCCGGAGCCGTCGTCGCCGCAGGCGGCGAGGCCGACCAATAGCAACGCGGCGGCGAGCAGGCGGGGTGTCCGTTTCATGAGGTCGCTCCCAGGGGGTCGGAGAGGTTTCAGTGCAGTGCGCTGGACGCCCGGACGATCAGTTCGGGCGGCAACAGCTGGTTGGTGGGTTCGTCGCCGAGTTGGTCAGGAGCCGAAGGCCCCGGCCGGGTGGGGAAATAGGCGAGGAGAGCCCGGATCATGGCGTGGCCGACGGCCTCGATGGGCTGGCGGACGCTCGACAGGTCGAGCGCGGCGGCCGTCGGGGTGTCGTCGAAGCCGACCACCGCAAGGCGCGCGCCGCGGCGCTGCACGACGCGCAGCACCCCCGCGGCGAGCGTGTCGGTGGCGGCGACGACGGCGGTGGGTGGGGTGGGGTGGTCCAGGAGGGCCTCGCCCAGCCGGGCCCCGGTGGCGAGCGAGTCCTCGCCCCGAAGGTCGAGGTTGCGGGAGCCGTCGAGCAGGCCGTGCTTGTCGAGGGCGGTGCGCCAGCCCTCGGCCCGCCGGTCGCCGACGGCCGCGCCCTCGGGGTAGCCGACGAACGCGATCCGCCGGTGCCCTCGGGTCACCAGGTGCTCGACGGCGGCGGCGGTGCCGGCGGCGTTGTCGATGTCGACCCAGGGGTGGGCCGAGTCGGCTCCCGTGCGGCCGAACGCGGCGAACGGGATGCGCAGTTGCCGCAGCCCGGGCGGGCGCGGGTCGTCGGTCGAGATGCCGTAGAGGACGACGCCGTCGATCGCGCCGGCCCGGTGCAGGGCCTGGACGTTGGCGACCTCGTCCTCGGGGTCGTTGGCGGTGAACAGCAGCAGGTGGTGGTCCGCCGCCCGGCCGGCCTCGGCCAGCGCGTGCAGGAACCGGTCGTGGATGCTGGCGAGGGACTGCGGGTGCATCGGCTCGATGCGATAGCCGATCATGCGGGAGGTGGATGCACGCAGCGACTGCGCGACCCGGTTGGGCCGGTACCCGAGCTGGTCGATGGCCGCCTCGACGCGCAGCCGCGTCTCGGGGCGCACGCGCTCGGGCGCGTTGAGCACGTTGGAGACGGTCTGCCGGGAGACCCCGGCGGCCCGGGCCACGTCCTCGACGGTCGGCGGGTGCACATTCCCTCCTAAATGCCGTAAGGTGCCGAGTTGAACGTTCAAATCTTGCGATGGCATTAGCCCTTTTGAACGTTCAACATGGATGACCGGACAGTCTCACCCGCCCACCGGCTTGTCAAGAGGAACCGACATGGCGCAGCCCTACCTGCACGATCACGTGACGTGTGTCGCCGCCCCGGCAACCTGGTTGTCAGGGCCGTCCGGGCAGCTCACCGGCGGTGCCGACGGGCTCTACGTCAACGACCGCAGGGTGCTCTCGCGGCTCGTGGTGACCGTCGACGGGCGGCCACCCGTGCCGGTGACCGCGCGGAGGACGGGTGCGTCGTCGGCGGTCTTCGCGGCGGTACTGCGGGAGCTGGGCGACGACGGCCCCGACCCGACGGTCACGCTGACCCGGCGGCGCCTGGTCGAGCCCAACGGCGGCACCGAGACGATCACCCTCGCCAACGCCTCCCACCAGACGCTGACCGTGTCGCTGGAGGTCGAGGCGTCGACCGACTACGCGAGCATGGGCGCGGTCAAGGACGGCGTCGCCGCCGCGATCGAAGATGGGATGTCGGTCTCGTTCGAGTCGGAGCCGGCGTCGCCCGACTTCCGGTGGCAGGTCACGATCGCGCCGCGAGAGAGCTGGTCCGTCGAGCTGCGGTTCACCCGCACCGACGGGCCGGCGGTCGCGCGGAGCAAGCGGTTCAGCACGCTGCGGGTCAGCGCCGACGACCGCCGCCTCGACGCGCTCGTGCGGGCCGGCGTGCAGGACCTCGACGCGCTGCGGCGCACCGACGGTGCGGACGTGTACTACACCGCGGGCAGCCCGTGGTACCTCACCCTCTTCGGCCGCGACTCGCTCTGGTCGGCCCGGCTCGGCCTGCCGCTAGGCCACGACGTCGCGGCCGGCACGCTGCGGGCGCTCGCCAAGCGGCAGGGCGTCCGGCACGACCCGGACACCGACGAGGAGCCCGGCAAGATCCTGCACGAGGTCCGCCCGCCCGACGCCACCTACTTCCTGCCGCCGGTGTACTACGGCACCGTCGACGCGACCGCGCTCTTCGTCAGCACCCTCGCCGACGCGTACCGCTGGGGCATGCCCCGCACTGCCGTCGAGGCGTTGCTGGACAACGTCGAGCGGGGGATGGAGTGGCTGGCCGGCCACGACGGCTTCATCGCCTACCAGTCGAGCGCCAAGGGCCTGACCAACCACGGCTGGAAGGACTCCGGCGACGGCGTCCAGCACGCCGACGGGCGGCTGGCGACCGGTCCGCTGGCACTGAGCGAGGTCCAGGCGTACGCGTACCGGGCCGCCGTCGACGCCGCCTGGCTGCTGGAGTCGTTCGGCCGCGAAGGGGGCGGCCGCTGGCGCGCGTGGGCGGCCGACCTCGCCGAGCGGTTCCGGGCCGCGTTCTGGTGCCCCGGCGGCTATCCGGCGATCGCGCTCGACGGCACCGGGCAGCAGGTCGACAGCATCGCCTCCAACATGGGGCACCTGCTGGGCACCGGCCTGCTCTCCACGGCCGAGAGCGCCGCCGTCGCCGAGCGGCTGGCCGAGCTGCGCTCGCCGTTCGGGATCCGGACCGTCGCGCCGTCGTCGGCCGGGTACAACGCCCTCTCGTACCATCTCGGCTCGGTCTGGCCGCACGACACCGCGATCGCGCTGCTCGGCCTCGCACGCGACGGCCACGCCGGCGAGGCGGCGGCGGTGATCCGCGCGCTCCTCGACGCCGGTGAGCGCTTCGACTTCCGGCTGCCGGAGCTGTACGGCGGGGACGACCTGCCGACGCCGTACCCGGCCTCGTGCCGCCCGCAGGCGTGGGCCGCGGCGGCCGGGCCGGCGATCCTGACAGCGCTGCTCGGCCTGGACGCCGACGTGCCGGGCGGGCGGATCACCTTCGACCCGCTGACCCCGTCGCCGGTCGGCGCGTTCCGGGTGCGCGGCCTGAAGATCGGCGACGGCGAGCTGGACGTGAGCGTGACCGCGGCCGGCGCCCTCACGGTCCACAATGGACCCGTCGGCGTCGTGTTCCTGATGGCCGACGGGTCGCCGGCGGTCATTGCCCGTGCCGCTACTTCGGAGGCGTGAGGCGGTAGACGGTACCGCTGCCGTCGTCACTGACGAGGAGCGACCCGTCGCGGTCGATCGCGGCGTCCACCGGGCGGCCCCACCACTTGCCGTCCGGCTCGACGAACCCGGTCACCAGGTCGGTCGCGGCGCCCGGGCTGCCGTCGCTGAAGGGGATGTACTGCACCTTGTAGCCGGCCGGCCTGGTGCTGTTCCACGAACCGTGCAGCGGCACCACCGCCCCGTCCTTGTAGAACGTCAGGCCGAGCGGTGCGCTGTGCGGGGCGAGGCCGAGCGCGATCGGGTCGGCCTTGGCGCAGTCGGCCCGCTGGCCGTCGCGGTTCAGTTCGTAGTCGCGGTCGAAGCCGCCCTTGCCGTCCGGGTTGCAGAACGGCCAGCCGTAGAAGCCGCCGTCGCGCACCTTGATGAACGGCTCGACCGGGTAGTCGTCGACGAACTGCGCCATCTTCCTGCCCTTGTCCGACTGGCCGTCGCCGTCGACGTCGCGGTCGTCGGGCACCGGCGTGTTGTCGCGGTTGTTCACGACGGCCCACAGCTCGTCGGTGCCCGGCCGGAACGCGAGGCCCTCGGCGTTACGGATGCCGGTGGCCAGCAGCTTGCGCTCGGCGTTGGTGCCCGCGGCGGCGTACGTGTAGATGGCGGCGCGCCGCGGGTCGCTGACCGTGTCGGCCACGCACGCGTTGCAGGTGCTGGCGATCGAGAGGTACAGCCGGTCTCCGTGCACGGCGATGTTCTTCAGCTGGTGCGAGTAGGCGCCGCGCAGCTCGGGCGTGCTGCTGTCGGGCAGACCGTCGACGACGACCTGGCCGGGCCGGGCCTTCAGGTCGCCGTCGGTGTACGGGTAGCGCAGCACCCGGTGCGACTCGGCGACGAAGAGGTACGTCCTGCCGCCGACGTCGGCGAACACCATGTCGTGGGGCTGGCGCAGGCCGCCGGTGAACTCGGTGACCTTGCCGGCTCGGACGACGTGGATCTTTCCGGCCGACGGCTGCGACACGAGCAGGTCGCCGCTCGGTGTCAGGGCCAGGAAGCGGGCCTTGGTGATCCGCGCGTACACGGCGACCGTCCAGCCGGCGGGCACGGCGAGGTGCCGTGTCTCGTCGAACGGTGCCTCGTTCAGACCGGTCGGCACCTGGACCTGCGTCCTGGTCAGCGGGCCGGTCCCCGGGCTGTTTGTCGGGCTTCCCGGCCGGCCGGTCGCCTGCTCCTGCCCTTGATCGCCGTGATCGCTGTCCGTGCAGGCGGCGAGCGCGATCGCGCTTGCGAGGACGGCGGCCCAGAGCTTGCGCATGGTGGTGACGCTACCCCCTCGCTGTCCCGGTTCGCGGTGCCGTCGTGCTGGTGGCGGCCGGTCGCCTCGCGGGGCCTCTAGACTGGGCCGCGTGCTGCCGGCCCTCGACCAGTCCACGTGGGCGGCCCGCCGGGCCGCTCACGAGGCGCGCGTCGACGCCTGGATCGAGCCCCACCTGGCCCGCCGGCGCCGGGGCGAGAAGCATCCCGTCGAGGACTTCCTGTTCACCTACTACTCGTACCGGCCGGCCCAGCTGCGCCGCTGGTTCCCCGGCGGCGTGCTGGACGACCGGCGTCGCCCCGCCGCCGAGTGGATCCGGGACCTGCTGGCCGCCACCGCGTCCCGACCGGCGCACCTCGGCTGCTTCGGGCTGCACGAGTGGGCCATGGTCTACCGGCAGACCCAGGAGCAGGTGCGACACAACGCCTGGCCGCTGCGGCTCGGCGCCGCCGGCACCGACGCCGTGGTCGAGGGGGCGCGCATCCGGTGCAGCCACTTCGACGCGTTCCGCTTCTACACCGAGCCCGCCCGGCCGCTGAACCTGCTCCAGCCGACCCGCGAGGCCCAGCACGCGCTCGAGCAGCCCGGCTGCCTGCACGCGAACATGGATCTCTACAAGCACGCGTACAAGCTGGCCCCGCTCGTGCCGGCCGAGCTCGTCGCCGACTGCTTCGAGCTGGCCCGCGACATCCGCACGCTCGACATGCAGGCCTCGCCGTACGATCTCGCCCCGCTCGGCTACGAGCCGGTGCGGATCGAGACGCCGGAGGGCCGGGCCCGCTACGTCGAGGCTCAGCGCGCCTTCGCCGACCGCGCGGCGCCGCTGCGGGCCCGGCTGTCGGCGGAGTGCGAACGCTTGCTCTCCGGCCCTTGACACACCCGGGCGCCCTAGGATCTTGTCGACCCCTGAGCCCTGCGGAACGGAGGCGGACGGGATGAGCGAGGTTCGGCGGCGGCTGCGGCCGCTGCTGGGATTGTGGGACGTAGAGACGACCGTCGGCGGCGTCGTGACCAGCAAGGGCTGGACGAGCTTCGCGTGGGCCGACGACGGCGAGTTCCTCATCCAGCGCGCCGACGGCGGCCCACCCGGCGAGGACGTGCCCCAGGAGTGGCTCGACAGCACCCCGTTCCCGACCGTCTCGGTGATCGGCTACGACGACGCCGCGGACCGGTTCACGCAGCTGTACTCCGACGCGCGGGGCGCCTTCCGCGTCTACAACATGACCCTGGTCGAGCACGAGTGGCGGATCTGGCGCGCGGCGGAGGGCCTCCACCAGCGCTTCACGGGCACCATCAGCCCGAACGGGTACCGGATCGTCGCCCACTGGGAGAAGTCCAAGGACGGCCGCACCTGGCTGCGCGACTTCGACATGACCTACGAACGGCCCCGCTGAGCCGGGTCACAGGTTCTCTCACCGGCGTCACAGCACGCCCGCCCTACCTTCCCCTGGCAGGCACACCAAGGGGAAGGACCAGTCATGATCGAGGCAGTCGGCCTCACGAAACGGTACGGCGACCGGGTCGCCGTCGACCGGCTCTCGTTCACGGTGCGGCCCGGTCAGGTCACCGGGTTCCTCGGTCCGAACGGCGCGGGCAAGTCCACGACCATGCGCATGATCGTCGGCCTGGACACCCCGACCGCCGGCCGGGTCACGGTCAACGGCCGGCCGTTCGCGGCGCTGGACACTCCGATGCGGGAGGTCGGCGCGCTGCTCGACGCCAAGGCGATCCACGGCGGCCGCAGCGCGTACCACCACCTCCTCTGCCTCGCGCAGACCAACAACCTGCCGCGGCGGCGGGTCGACGAGGTGCTGGAGACCGTCGGGCTCACGCAGGTCGCGCGCAAGCGGTCCAAGGGCTTCTCGCTGGGCATGGGCCAGCGGCTCGGCATCGCGGCCGCCCTGCTCGGCGACCCGCGCATCCTGATGTTCGACGAGCCGGTCAACGGGCTCGACCCCGAGGGCATCCTGTGGATCCGCAACCTCATGAAGTCGCTGGCCGCCGAGGGCCGCACCGTCCTCGTCTCCAGCCACCTCATGTCGGAGATGGAGCACACCGCCGACCACCTGCTCGTCATCGGCCGCGGCCGGATGATCGCCGACTGCACGGTCCGCGAGTTCATCGAGCGCAACTCGGCGCTGGCCCTGCGGGTCCGCGCGTCGGCCCCGTCCACGCTGGCCGCCGTCGTGGCGCAGGCCGGCGGCAAGACCACGACGTCGTCGGACGGAGCCCTGCTCGTGACCGAGCTGCCCGCCGAGCGCGTCGGGGACCTGGCCTTCGAGCACGGGATCCGGCTGTACGAACTGTCGCCCCTCCAGGCCTCGCTGGAGCAGGCCTTCATGGAACTGACCCGCGACAGCGTCGAGTACCAGGCCGCACCACTGGGGGAGTCGTCATGACGGTCATCGCACGGGCCGGCCTGCCCGGCATGGTCCGCTCGGAGTGGACCAAACTGCGGACGGTCCGCTCGACCGTCTGGTCGCTGGTGGCGATGGCCGGCATCTCGCTGGGCCTCATGTCGATGATCGCGTGGAGCGTCATGCGCCAGTGGGACTCCGCCGACCCGGGCACGCAGGAGGTCCTGCGGCAGTACCCGCTGGAGCTGGTGATCGCCCGCCCGGTGTACATCAGCCAGCTCGTGATCGCCGTCCTGGGCGTGCTGGTCATCTCGGCCGAGTACACCACCGGCATGATCCGCTCCACGCTCCAGTCCCAGCCGCGCCGCCTGACCGTCCTGGCCGCGAAGGTGGGCGTGTTCACCGCCCTGATGCTGGTCGTCGGCGAGCTGCTGTCCTTCGCCGCCTTCTTCCTGGGCCGCGCGATCCTGTCCCCGCACGTGGAACTGTCCCTCTCCGCTCCGGGTGTCCTCCGCTCGGTGATCGGCGCCGGCCTGTTCATGGCCGTGCTGGGCCTGTTCTCGCTGGCGGTGGGCGCGATCGTCCGCTACACGGCGGGCGCGATCACGGCGGTCCTGGGCCTGATCCTGATCGTGTCCAACCTGACCAGTCTCCTGCCCGGCTCCTGGGGCGCCCACGTGAACGCCTGGATGCCGACGAACGCGGGCCAGCTGATCTTCCAGCCGACGGTCTCCGCGGACGCGCTGCTGACCCCGTGGCAGGGCCTGGCGGTCTTCGCCGGCTGGACGGCGCTCCTGCTGGCCACGGCGTCCTACCTGTTCAAGCACCGGGACGCCTGACGACGCTCGGTGACGGGCGGTCGACGTCAGGCGCCGATGACGTTGACCGCCCGGGCCACCACCAACAGGACCGTCACCAGGGAGATCAGGGACTCGGTCAGCATCGCCAGCTTGGCCCACGTCGACATCGGCATGGTGTCCGTGGGGCTGAAGGCCGTGGCGTTCGTGAAGGACAGGTACAGGTAGTCGACGAACGTCGGCTCCCAGTCCCGCTTCGCCAGGTCCGGGACCTGCATCTGGATGAACAGGAAGTCCGGGTGCGGCGAGCGGGCGTCGGCGCGCGCTGCGGGGCCGCCCCGGTCGGCCTCCCAGAACCACAGGGCGAAGACGATCACGTTCGTCAGCCAGATCGCGCCGCCCCACAGCAGGAGGTGCTCCGACGGGAGGCCGTCGTGGCCGAACAGCGCCCGCACCAACCGCGCCACCGACAGCGCCGTCACCAGGGTCAGCACCCCCACCAGGCCCAGGCTCAGCGGGCGCAGGACTCGGGTCTCGCGGTTGATGCGCAGCGGGTTCACCGCCACCACGGTCAGCAACAGCAGGCTCTCCAGCGCGGGCAGCAGCCAGCGCGGGCGAGGGGCCAGGTCGGGCGGGAGGACCATGTGGATCGCGATCGCCACGGCGATGGCCAGGGCCGCCGGCCAGCGCTGCTCGGCCTCCGTGCGGCGCAGCCAGCCGGGAAGCTCGGAGGGCGGCAGGTCACTCACGTCAGCCAACCGTAGACGTGCCAGCCCACGCCCGCCAGGCCGGCGACGGCCAGGGCCGCCAGGTAGGTCAGGACCAGGCGGGTGTCGCGCAGCACGCACTTCGAGCGGGTCAGGCCGCGGCGGCGGGCGCGGAGGTAGCCGGAGAAGCCCAGCACCGCGAAGCCCAGGACCGCCAGCGGGCCCAGCAGCCAGGCCAGCGCCGCGATCGTCGCGTAGACGCACAGGCGCAGCGGGTCGTACGGCTGCGGGTCAGCCATGGCGTGGAAGGCGCTGGACCGACAGCAGGGGCCACGCCTGTACCGCGCAGAACGGCGCGCACTGGTCCTGCGCCGACGCGCTGCGGGTGGCCACGTGGACGCAGCACTGCAGGAGCCGCTCCTCGATCATCGTGTGCATGTCCATGAACGGCTTCACCGTGATGCGCTTGACCCGCTCGCCGAGCATCTTGCGCAGCCGGTTGCGGCCGCCCGGCAGCGACGACGACACGAGCGTCGTCAGGGTGGAGATGCCGAGGTCGCAGTTCTCGCAGATGTCCCGCCACAGGTTGCCGACGTCGGGGTGGGACAGCGACGACTGCTCCGACAGCAGCCCCAGCAGCGAGTCCTTGACCGCGGTGCGCAGCGCGGCGGGGAGCTGGACGTCGGCGATCCGGTTGGCCACCAGCTCCGGCGCCAGGTCGAGGAACGACAGCAGGCGGTCGTGGCCGATGAGCTCGGTCATCGACCGCCACTGGCCGGCGTCGTCGCGCAGGAGGTACCCCACCGAGCAGCAGTGCGGGTGCGAGCACGGCAGCGCCGTCAGGTCGCGCCAGGTGACCAGGTCGCCCGTCTGCGGGCCGAGCCGGGCCAGCACGCCGGTGTGGGTCAGCCGGTCCATCGGGTCGATCGGGCCCGAACGACCCGAGCCGAACTGCGGCTGGAGGGAGACCCCGCCGACGTAGGGCGTGTCGAGCGCCCGCTTCACGACCGCGCCGATCTCGTCGTCGTTGACGCCGAGCGCGCAGGTCATGGTGAGGGTGGTGAAGATGCCGCGGGCGGAGAGCCGGTCGACCGCCTGCTCCTTGAGCCGGCGCAGGTCGGCGCCGCGGTGGTGCCGGGAGGCGCGCTCGGTGACGCCGTCGTACTGGAGGTAGACCTCCACCCGCTCGCGGTGCGCCGTGAGGAGGTCGAGCAGCGCGTCGTCGCGGGCGATCCGCACCCCGTTGGTGTTGACCAGGATCCGCACCACGTTGCGCTCCGAGACCTCACGCAGGAGCTCCGGGAGGTGGGGGTACAGCGTGGGCTCGCCGCCGGAGAGCATCAGCACGTCGATGCGGCCGTTCTCCCGGGACAGCTTGGTGTCGACGCTCGCCAGCACGTCGGCCAGCGGTACGACACCTTCGACGGCCGGCGACGAGTCCGTGAAGCAGGTGGGGCACTTCAGGTTGCAGCTGTCGGTCAGGTCGGCCAGCAGGATGCAGGTGTGCTGGGTCTGCATCTCCGGCAGCCCGTGCAGGTACGCCGCGGGCACCGGCGCGAAGTTGCCGGCCAGATCGGGCACGTGCGTCTTGGTCGGCGCCGTCCACTGCTCGAGGTAGCGCAGGATCTCCGGGCTCTCGTCGTAGAGCGTGCGGACGAGCCCGTGCGCAGGGCAGCCGCGCTCGAGCCAGATCCGCCCGTCGCGCTCGGCGAGCCAGCCCGACAGCCGCTGGACCGTCTCCAGTGGACGGTCGGGGCGCTCGTCGTGACAGTGCGGGCAGAAGGCGTTGACATAGCGGTGGATGCGGTCCCCGCGCAGGGGCATGCCCGTGTCGGTGCTCATAGCGTTCCCGTCTGGCTGTTGACGATGGCGATGCAGACGCCGATCCCGGCGATCGGAAAGACCAGCACGCTCACCGCCCAGCCGATGATGAGGCCGAGCCCGATCCCGCGGTCCTTCTGGACGATCCAGATGATGCCGAAGGTGAGGCAGGCCAGGAAGAGCAGGATCTGCAGCAGGATCTCGGCGTAGACCCCGAGCAGGGCGTTCTCGCCGTTGCCGGACTGGGCGAAGAGGAACGTGAGCAGCACACCGAGCCCGATGACCAGGACCTGGCCGAGCGCGGCCAGCCCGATGCCGGCGAACACCTTCTTGCCGCGGATCGGCCGCTCAGGACCGAACGGCGGTGGCGGCGGTGGCGGAACCGTCCAGCCGTTCATGCGCCCTCCGCTCCGCTCCGGCCGCACGAACTCCACCCTGAGCCCATGATGAGCGGCCTCCTCCGCTTCGCTCCGGAACCCCTCATGTAGTGACACCTTCCGCACGTTGGGAGCGCCAGGCCAGCCGGGCCGCGAGCAGCGGCAGGCAGGCCAGCAGGAACAGCTGCGAGCGGGTCAGGCCCGCCCAGACGACCTCGTTGCCGCGGACGAACTCCACCCCGAAGCGGAACGCGGCGTAGCCGGCGAGGTACAGCGTGAACAGGCGGCCCGGCGTGGTGATCCGCTTGCGCAGCGCGAGCAGCGCGGCGAAGGCGGCCGCGTGGAAGAGGATCTCGTAGGCGAAGGACGGATGCAGGGGTACACCTGCCGGAACATGCATCGCGGCGGCCTGCTCCGCGTCCAGCGTCACGCCCCAGGGCAGGCCCGTGGGTGTGCCCGGCGGCTCGGCGAAGAAACAGCCCAGCCGCCCCACCGCCATGCCGAGCGCGACGGCCGGGGCGAAGAGGTCGCCGGTCCTGTACGGGTAGCCGGCGAGCCGCTTGGCCACGAGCGCGCCCACGTAGGCGCCGACGAGGCCCGACAGGATGCTGCGGTTGCCGTACGCCCACTGCTCGAGCAGCGACGCGTTGTCCCGCGGGTCGAGGTGCTGCGCCCACGTGCCGAGCCGGGCGAAGAGTGCGCCGCCGGCGAGCGCGCCGGCCAGCACGTACCAGAGCCGCTCGTCCTGCGCCTGGCGCCGGCGGACCTCCCACAGGAAGACCAGGGCGGCGACCCCGATGCCGAGGGCCACGAACACGTCGTGGGTCAGGATCGCCACCGGACCGAACCGCGCGATCACCGGGTGCACGGCTGCCGAGCCTAATGTGTCAGTCCCGTGGATTTCCCGGAAAGGCATCGAGACGACAGCGACGGGCTGGACGCCGCCGTCTACCCTGACGGGATGGTCAGCACCGAGGAAACGCTGCCCCTCGCTCCCCCGTCGGCGCCGCGCCGCCGTCGCCGGTGGCTGACGGTCCTGGTGTGGCTGATGGTCGTGCCGTTCGTGATCTGGACGACCGCCCGGCTGCTGGGGCTCGAGAGCGGCTTTCCCACGGTCCAGCTGATCGCATTCACCCCGTATGTCGCGGTCGCGTCGCTCGTTCCGCTGGCCATCGCGATCCTCACCAAGCGCATCTGGCCGGCCGTGATCGTCGCGGTCGCCACGATCGCGCTCGCCGCCTGCGTCCTGCCACGCATGATCGCCGACAGTGACCCGGGGACCGAGGACGGGCCGTCGCTGCGGGTCATGACGGTCAACATGCTCATGGGCCGGGCCGACCCGGTGCGGATCGTCAACCTGATCCGCGAGCACGAGGTCGACCTGCTGGCGCTGCAGGAGTTCACGGACGAGGCCGAGGGCGCCCTGCGCCGGGCCGGTCTCGAGAGCGTGCTGCCCAACACGGTGTCGTATCCGCTGCCCGGCGTGGGCGGGTCGGCCGTTTACAGCCGGTTCGAGGTGACCGACAAGGGCTACCGGAAGTTCAGCCCGCCGTTCGGCCAGGCCCAGGCGAGCGTCAGGGTGCCCGGGGCCAAGGATCTCTACGTGGAGTCGGTGCATCCGTGCGCCCCGGCGCCCAGCACCGACCGCGACGAGTGCTTCGTGGCGGATCTCGCGGCGCAGCCGGCCGCCACTCCCGACGGCCCGACGGTGAACGTCCTGCTGGGTGACTTCAACTCGACGATCGACCATGAGGCGTTCCGCGGGGTGCTCGCCAAGGGGTACCGCGACGCCGCCGACGTGGTGGGCGCCGGATGTGTCGGTTCGTGGCCGTACGACGACCGCTGGTTCATCCCCGCCGTGCAGCTCGACCACGTGGTGGCGGACAAGCGGGTGGGCGTGCGAAAAGTGTCGACCCACCAGGTCCCCGGCAGCGACCACAAGGCCGTTTACGCGGAACTGGTCCTGCCGAAAGCCTAGGCACAACCCGCCGATCGGGCCGAAATCGGACCGAAGAGATCACTTCGGCGTACCTCCGCCTATACGCGGTTCGTTGGCCGGGAGTACCTTCACGTACGGATCGGGCGGAGCGCCCGGACATGGACCACGTTGGAGCAGATGGGTGACACGAACGTTCCGCGGCCTCGCGGTCGCCTTCGTCATCCCGCTTGTCCTGGGCATCGCGGCATGCTCGGACAGCAAGTCGGACGACGCGAGCGACGAGTCGGCGAGCGACCGTCCGACGGTTGAGGTGACGGCGCAACCCCAGGACGCCGCCTCGGCCCAGGTCACCGCCGAGCAGTTGTTCGACAACCTCAGCGAGGGCGACTGGGCGGGCGCCTACGACCTGTGGACGGATGCCGCCAAGACGTCGATCGCCAAGGACGCCTACATCGACCTGGTGGCGACGTGCACGGCGCAGCAGGGCGAGTACATGGTGACCGGGGTGACCCCGGTCGACGACGCGACCGCCACGATCAAGTGGTCGCACACGCCGACCGGATCGACCGCGGCCCCGCTGAACGGCACGAGCACGGTGCGCTACCAGAACGGTGCGTGGCGGTTCGAGCCTGACGCGGCGTCGTTGGCGGCCTACAAACAGAACAAGTGCCCGTAGCGATGTGAGTGCGAGAAGGGCCGCCCCCGCCCGGGGCGGCCCTTCTGCTTGCTACACCCGCACCTGGTGCGCGATGCCGTAGCTGAGCGCGTCGACGAGCGCCTGCCAGCTCGCCTCCACCACGTTCTCGTGGACGCCGACGGTGGTCCAGTCCTCGCCGGCCGACCGGGTCTCGACCAGCACCCGCGTGATCGCGCCGGTGCCGTGGCTGCCCTCCAGGATGCGGACCTTGTAGTCGGCCAGCTCGAACCGGGCCAGCTCGGGGTAGTGCCTGGCCAGCGCGACCCGCAGCGCCTCGTCGAGGGCGTTGACGGGGCCGTTGCCCTCGGCGGTGGCGATGACGCGCTCGCCGCGCACGCGGACCTTCACGGTGGCCTCGGAGACGACGGCGCCGTCCTCGCGGTGTTCGACGATCACGCGGTACGACTCCAGGGCGAACGGCCGGGGCAGCGCGCCCTCGGCGAGCTCAGTGCGGACCAGCAACTCGAAGGAGGCGTCGGCGGCCTCGAACGACCAGCCGCGGGCCTCCAGCTCCTTGACCCGGTTGGTGACCCGGGTCAGCGCCTCCGGATGGCCGGCCAGGTCGACGCCGAGCTCGCGAGCCTTGAGCTCGATGCTGGCCCGGCCGGCCATCTCGGTGACCAGGATCCGCATGTCGTTGCCCACGACGACCGGGTCGATGTGGTTGTAGAGCACGGGATCCACTTTGATCGCGCTCGCGTGCAGGCCCGCCTTGTGAGCGAACGCTGACGACCCGACGTAGGCCTGGTGGGTGTCGGGTGCGATGTTGGCGATCTCGGCGATGGAGTGCGAGACGCGCACCATCTGCTCGATGCAGCCGTCCGGTAGGACGGGCAGGCCGAGCTTGAGCTGGAGGTTGCCGACGACGGCGAAGAGGTCGGCGTTGCCGGGGCGCTCGCCGTAGCCGTTCGCGGTGCACTGGAAGTGCGGCACGCCGGCCTCGACGGCGGCGACGGTGTTGGCGACCGCGCAGGACGTGTCGTTCTGGCAGTGAATGCCGAGCCGGGCGACGGCCTCCTCGGGCGTGATGCCGAGCGCCACCGCGAGGCGCTCGCGGACCTCGCCGACCGTGCGGGTGATCAGCGACGGCAGCATCCCGCCGTTCGTGTCGCACATGACGGCGGCCTCGGCGCCGGCCTCCAGGGCGGCCAGGGCGACGCTCGTCGTGTACTGCGGGTCGAAGCGGTACCCGTCGAAGAAGTGCTCGCAGTCGAGGAAGACGCGGCGGCCCTCGCTCACGAAGTACGCCACGGTGTCGCGGACCATCGCCAGGTTCTCCTCGGCGGTGGTGCGCAGCGCCCGCTCGACGTGGCGCAGGTCGGACTTCGCGACCAGGGTCACGGCCGGCGTCTCGGCGTCGAGCAGCGCGCGGACCTGCGGGTCGTCCTGCACCCGGACGCCGGCCTTGCGGGTCGCGCCGAACGCGACGAAGACGGCGTGTCTCAGGTTGAGCTCGGTGCGCGCCCTGCGGAAGAACTCGGTGTCCTTCGGCATGGCCCCCGGCCACCCGCCCTCGATGAACCCGACGCCGAACTCGTCCAGCAGCCGTGCGACGGCCAGCTTGTCGACCACCGAGTAGCTGATCGCCTCACGCTGAGCCCCATCGCGCAGCGTCGTGTCGTACACCTGCATGGTCGTCTCCTCGTACCTGATTCTGGTCGGGGCCGATCGGCTCTGGACCCGACCTACCGGCGTCCTGGCGGAAGTCTTGGGTCGGCTTTACCTGGGCCAACAAAAAGACCCCTCGCAAATGCGAGAGGTCTGCGCGGCCAGCGGGGTGGATGCTGGGCGCGCTAAGGGCCAATAATGAGCCGAGTCACGTTGGGT